>CAYGRH010000035.1:0-15959 GCA_964352165.1 uncultured Hyphomicrobiaceae bacterium
TTCCGGGGCAGCGATTAAGCCGGGGCAGTCCCAGAACAGCGAGCGCAACGGGACCAACAACAGCCCGCTGCCCAACCGTTCCGTCAGAACGTCGATGCGCTGATTGGGCTAAACGCCGAAGTGCGCGCGTGACGGCCGCACGGGCCATTATGATTTTTTCGGTTTGCGCGGCTTATTCGCTTTGAGTTTGGTGGTGCCGCCGCTCTCAATGGGCTTTCCGGCATCTTTGGATTGCAGCTTTCGCCCGCTTGCCTCAAGCACGCTTTGCGCCTTCCCCAGGATAGTATCGCCAGCCCGCTTCACTAGGGCTGCAAGTTCCTGAAAATCGGTTTTGCGAGGGGACGTTGCACGCCAGACGAGCCCGATTTTGCGGGTTGGCTGAGGATCGACGAACCGGATCAACTGCATCTGCCGGCCACGACTTTCCATCGGAACAGCAACCTCGGGAAGCAGTGTGATGCCAAATCCAGCCGACACCATCTCGACAATGGTTGAGAGGCTAGAAGCTCCATAAGTGTTGATGGATTTGACCTGTTGCAGTTCACAATACGTCAGCGCCTGATCCCTGAGGCAATGGCCTTCTTCAAGCAGCAGCAATTGCTCCTTGCCGACGAAGTCGCTGGTTGCGCGCATCTCGCCGGAGAACGCACGATCCATCGGCAGAGCGAGCAGAAACCGATCGTCGAACAGGTCGAGGGTTTCAATGTCGGCCTGCTTGACCGGCAAGGCCAAGAGGAGGACGTCGAGCTTGCCGTCGGCCAATTCCTGAAGCAGCGTATGCGTCTGGGTTTCGCGTACATGCAGTTCGAGGTCGGGATAAACCTCGCGCAGCAGAGGCAGCAACGGCGGGAGCAGGTAGGGCGCAATCGAAGGAATGACGCCGAGCCTGAGACCGCCTGAAAGGACCGCCCCCTTGGACTGGGCCGTCTGGATGAGATCGCGGACATCGCTCAGAATACTGGCGGCGCGTTGGGCGACTTCGGCTCCTTGCGGCGTCAATTGCACGCCTGAGCGTGTGCGCTCCAACAAAGGCAGACCAAGGCTCGCCTCGAATTCCTGGATTTGCATCGAGAGGGCGGGTTGGGTCACCGAACAGGCTTCGGCGGCACGTCCGAAATGAAGCTCGCGCGACAAGGCATCGAAGTAGCGGAGCTGCTTTAGCGTCACGTTGACCATCAGCATCCCTTATCGTTGTGACCAGAACATTCGATTAGATCTTATTGGTTGTGATGTCTAGCTTGATCATCCAGGGCACGATGATTTCGGGCTTGGTTTTCCGACCTTTCGGAGAATGGATCACGTAGAAAACATTCGCCAAGGCCGCCGGCGCCCATATGCGATTGGTGAAAAAAGCAACTACGGGGATCATGGAATAGAGACGATAAATTATCGCCTCAGCCCCCGGTATTTCTAGGTGCAAAGGGGCGTGTGTCACCAGTTGGCCTGGGCTCAAAGCGAGTGCCGGCACCAAACCCAGCATCGCGGGGACGCCCTGGGGCCGCATAGCGGTTTGGCGCTTGTGAAAAGTCATTCCGGGGCGACGTGCCTCTCATCAATAATGCTGAAAAATCACGGTAGACGACGATCGGAGAGAAAATGTCGAGCGAAGGTAAGTGTCCGGTAATGCATGGCAACCAGATCAATGCGGCCGTCGGTGAAATGACGAACCGGTTCTGGTGGCCTAATCAGTTGAACCTGGGAATGCTGCACCAAAATCCGCCCGCTGGAAACCCGACGGGTAAGGACTTCAAATATGCCGAAGAGTTCAAAAAGCTCGACTTGGCAGCCGTAAAAAAAGACCTGACCGCATTAATGACCGACAGCCAGGAGTGGTGGCCCGCCGACTACGGGCACTACGGTGGCTTGTTCATCCGCATGGCATGGCACAGTGCCGGCACGTACCGGACCGCAGACGGACGCGGGGGTGCTGGATCGGGCTCTCAGCGCTTTGCGCCTCTCAATAGCTGGCCCGACAACGGCAACCTCGACAAGGCGCGCCGCCTGCTTTGGCCGATCAAGCAGAAGTACGGCAACAAGCTGTCGTGGGCGGATCTGATGATCCTTGCAGGTAATGTCGCTATCGAGTCGATGGGCGGAAAAACATTCGGTTTTGCCGGCGGGCGCGAAGATGTGTGGGAGCCGGAGCAAGACATCTATTGGGGTTCCGAGAAAGAGTGGCTTGCCACCAGCGACCAGCCCAACAGCCGCTATTCCGGCGATCGCGACCTGGCAAACCCGCTGGCTGCCGTGCAGATGGGCCTCATCTACGTCAATCCGGAAGGCCCGGATGGCAAGCCTGATCCGATCGCATCAGGCCGGGATATCCGTGAGACTTTCGCGCGGATGGCCATGAACGACTATGAGACCGTCGCCCTGACGGCTGGCGGCCACACGTTCGGCAAAACGCATGGCGCAGGCGACGTTGCGCCCCACGTCGGTCCTGAACCGGAAGCTGCTCCGCTCGAAGCAATGGGCTTCGGCTGGCTCAGCACGTACGGCAGCGGAAAGGGCCGCGACACGATTACCAGCGGCCTGGAAGGGGCTTGGACGTCGAACCCGATCAAGTGGGACAACGGCTATTTTGACGTTCTGCTGGGCTACGAATGGGAACTGACCAAGAGCCCGGCAGGTGCTTACCAGTGGACGCCAAAAGATCTCAAGGAAGAGGACATGGCGCCCGATCCGGAAGATCCGTCCAAGAAGGTTCCGATCATCATGTCGACCGCCGACATGGCGATGCGTATGGACCCAGAGTACGAGAAGATTTCCCGCCATTTCCACGAGAACCCGGAAGAGTTCGCCGATGCGTTCGCACGCGCCTGGTTCAAGCTGACCCACCGCGATATGGGACCCATTTCACGCTACCTCGGGCCGGAAGTTCCTTCTGAAGAACTGATCTGGCAGGACCCTGTGCCAGCCGTCGACCATCCGCTTGTCGATGACACGGACATCGCGGGCCTGAAGTCGAAAATCCTGGAATCCGGATTGTCGATCAGCGAACTCGTCTCTACCGCGTGGGCGTCGGCTGCCACGTTCCGTGGGTCGGACAAGCGCGGTGGAGCGAATGGTGCACGCATCCGTTTGGCCCCGCAGAAGGACTGGGAGGCCAATCAGCCGGAGCAACTGGCACGGGTGCTGAAGGCGCTTGAAGGCGTGCAGAAGGCGTTCAATGACAGCGCGGCCGGTGGCAAGAAGGTTTCGCTTGCCGACCTCATCGTACTGGGCGGGTGCGCGGCCATCGAAAATGCAGCCAAGGCTGCGGGTCACTCTGTTGACGTGCCGTTCACGCCCGGTCGCACGGACGCGACCCAGGAGCAGACGGATGTTGAATCGTTTGAGCCGCTGGAGCCGGAAGCCGATGGTTTCCGCAACTATTCCAAGACGACCTACAGCGTGCCGGCCGAAGCCATGCTGGTCGATCGCGCTCAGTTGCTGACGCTTACGGCTCCTGAAATGACTGTGCTCGTCGGGGGCCTGCGCGTTCTCAACGCCAACACCGGTAAGTCTCAGCACGGCGTATTCACGACACGGCCTGAGACCCTGACGAACGACTTCTTCGTCAGCGTGCTCGACATCGGTACGCGGTGGAGGCCTGCTGTGGACGGCAAGGATCATTACGAAGGCTGCGACCGCGCCAGCGGCGACGTCAAGTGGACCGGGACGCGCGTTGATCTGGTGTTCGGTTCGAACTCGCAGCTTCGCGCAATCGCTGAAGTTTATGCCTGCAACGACAACAAGCAGACGTTCGTTCAGGACTTCGTTGCCGCTTGGAACAAAGTCATGAACGCTGATCGCTTCGATCTTGCGTAATGCATGCTGAAGGGGTCGCTTAACGCGCGCCCGTCTGAACAACTGACAAGAACCGCCCCGGACGGCAAATGGCTGTCCGGGGCTTTTTGTTTGCCTAGATTGCTCCCAAGAGCCTTGCGACCAGGATCAACTGACATGCCCAACCGACCGCGAAAAGAAACGTACGGATAAAGGGAATGCCGACGGTATAAACGGCGTAGTGCAGGACCCTGCTTGCAAAAAACACCATGCTCGTCGCTGCTGTAAATTCGTTTGCAGCGCCTGCCAAATGTATGACGATCACAAGCGGCGCGAAGACCACGAGGTTTTCTACAGCATTTGTATGTGCGCGCTTGGCCCGTCGCGCCCAGGCCGCATCCAATGGCGTTTCGTGTTGAGCATCTGCCAATGCGGGGATCAGACCCATCTGACTGATGAGCTGTGCGGCGTACGGAAGCCAGAACAGCGCGGTTGCAAAGGCGGTCAGCGTCAGCCAGTAGAGGTCTGGTGGAAGTGTGCTCATGGTAACGTCTCCTGTGTTGGAGTGCCATGATGGGCGAGAATTAACTCATTGAAAATAAGACACAAATATTGCCGTAACGGACGTATTTGTCCGTATTGAGGGAGCCATTCGATGCGCAAGCAGAAGCACAAGACGTATAGCGACTGTCCGATTGAGGCCTCCATGGACTTCATCGGCGGCAAATGGAAAGCGAGCTTGCTGTTTGCATTGTTGGAAGAGCGCCGCAGGTTTGGCGAACTACAAAAACTGTTCCCAAAGATGACGCAGCGGACGCTAACGCGGCAACTTCGCGACCTTGAAACCGACGGCTTAATCGGCCGGGAGGTTTTTGCGGAGGTTCCGCCTCGGGTTGAGTATCGGCTGCTTGAAAAAGGGCGCGCGCTTCAGCCAGCACTGCAGGTCATGTTTGACTGGGGGCTTGACCATGCCATCGACGATGACGGCATTGCCTTGCGTCGTGAGCGCGATGGCGAGCCGGCTGCTGAGGACGCTGCAAGCAGACGGGATTAGACGTCTCCTGCATCATCCATCAGACGATGGTTTTGCGACGGCTGTTGTCTGCGCATTCGAAAGATCTCGCGCCTAATTCCCCATCGCCATGCTCAGCCCAAAACTTCACCGGGGAAGCCTTGGCGCGTGCGTTAAGGACGCAATTCGAGAATTTGCAGTGTTCAGCGGAACAAGACGATCGGGACTTTGCAGGACCTGATCATCTCGGTGGTCGTTGAACCGATGATAAGGCTGCGAATGCGCGAATGGCCGTAAGCCCCCATGACGAGGAGATCGAATTTTTCAGTTTCGACGGCATTCGCGATCACGTGATCGGGCTGCCCGGAAAGCACGCGCGCCTTGGCGGCGTATCCGGCCGCGCTCAACTGAGCGGTTGCCTTTTCAAGTTCGGCACTGGCACTGCCGCCCGCGTCACCGACCTGCAGCAATTCCAATTCCAGACCGGAAAACGAAGCGTGCGAGGCGGTCAAATATTGAACCGCGTTGTTGATGCTCTTGCCGCCATCGAACGCGATAAGGACACGATTGATTGGCTGGAAGGCGCGTGAGGCGACGAGGACGGGGCGTGAACTTGCGCGCACGACACGTTCGATGTTGGAGCCCAGATGGAGGCGGGCGAAGTCGGCTGCCTCGCCACGCTTGCCGATCACAATCAGTCCGGCGCCCTGTTCGAATTCATGCATCGTCTCGACCAGATCGCCGATCCGCAGCTTGGTCGTGACACCGGCGACCCCTGCGTCGCGAAGACGGGCTTCCGCCAGTTCCAACGTCAACCGGCCGCGCTTGCGCGACAGCTTCGCCTGCTCTTCGTCGCTGGCTGCCAGTTCGGCCAGGAGATGATCGCGCGCATCGGCGCTGAGCGAGCCGCTGAGGTTCGCCGGGGTCGCGGACATTTCCCTGCGGCCCAGCACATGGATGACTTCGACGTTTGCCGACATGCGGCCTGCCACCCAGGCGGCATGGTCGCAAACGCTGTCGGCGTAAACCGAACTATCGACAAATGCGACGATCCTGGCTGCTGCTTGCGGTAGCGACGTGGACATCTGGGGATCTCATCTGGCTGGCTTGGAAGGAACGGTGCAATAGTCTCGGCAACCGCGTGCTTATCATCGGGCGTTCAATGGCCCATCAGCTTATCGAAGGCACCGGGCTTGTCGTGAATGGCAAGCTTATCGACGATGGTCTCGCTGGCCTTGTTGAGACCGACGATATCGACGCTGGCTCCTTCGCGCCTCAGTTTTAAAACGACCATGTCGAGCGCGCTGACGCTCGATATGTCCCAGATGTGCGCCCGGGACACATCGATTGTGACCCTATCGAGAGCTTCCTTGAAGTCGATCGCCGCAGTGAAATCGTCGCCTGAGGCAAAGAACAACTGACCCTCGACCAGATACGTGCGGTGTGTGCCGTCTTCCGTCAGGCTCGAGGTGACGCGGAAAATCTGAGAGACCTTCCAGGCGAAAAACAGTGCCGACAGCAAGACGCCCGCGAGCACGCCGATGGCAAGGTTATGCGTCAGCACCACGCCTGCAACGGTCGCCAGCATGACGATGCTGGATGAGCGCGGGTGCTCCTTCAGGTTGGCGATTGACGCCCAACTGAATGTGCCGATCGAGACCATGATCATGATGGCGACGAGTGCTGCCATGGGGATGACGGCTACCCAGTCACCAAGGACGACGATGAGGAACAGCAGGAAGACTCCCGCGAGAAACGATGAGAGCCGGCCGCGCCCGCCAGACTTCACGTTGATCACGGACTGGCCGATCATCGCGCAACCAGCCATGCCGCCGATGAAGCCTGTTGCAACGTTGGCGATGCCCTGGCCGACGCATTCGCGGTTCTTGTCGCTCGGCGTGTCCGTCAGTTCGTCCACGATCTGGGCGGTCATGAGCGATTCCAGCAGGCCGACCGTTGCGACCGCGGCTGAGTAAGGGAAAATGATCCAGAGCGTTTCGAGGTTGAAGGGCACATCCGGGATGAGGAACACCGGAAGGCTCGAGGGCAGTTCGCCCATGTCGCCAACCGTGCGGACATCGAGCCCGAACGCTAGCGCGAGGCCTGTCAGGATGACGATGCAGATCAGCGGGGATGGTATGGCCTTGGTGATCAGAGGCAGGCCGTAAATGATGGCAAGCCCGAGTGCCACGAGAAGGTAGGTCAGCCATGGCACGCCGATCAATTCGGGGAGCTGGGCCATGAAAATCAAAATCGCCAGCGCGTTGACGAACCCGGTCATGACAGACCGGGAGACGAAGCGCATGACCGAACCTAATTGCAGGAAGCCGGCTGCCACCTGGAGGAGGCCGGCAAGCACGGTTGCCGCCAGCAGGTATTGCAGGCCGTGCTCTTTCACGAGCGTGACCATAAGCACCGCAGTCGCCGCGGTGGCTGCTGAAATCATGCCGGGGCGGCCGCCGAAGATGGCTGTCAGCACCGCGATCGAGAAAGACGCATAAAGCCCGATCTTGGGATCGACGCCTGCGATAATCGAAAATGCGATTGCTTCGGGAATGAGGGCGAGGGCTACGACAAGACCTGCCAGGACGTCGGCCCGGAGGTTGCCGAACCATTCCGTCTGTAGTTTATCGAAATTCATTTGGTAGATCGTTCCTTTTGCCCTTCGGCAATGGGCCGCCCGGAAGGGCAACAGCCAGCGGCAATGCGATTCCCGTTCGGCAGCTCGGTGAGCTGGCGCAAGTTGCACATCGATATCGGGGAAAATTATCGGGGTCTGTCCCGGCGAAGTCGCTTAGGTGTAGCGCGATTGCCGTTGCATTCACCATTGGCAGTATCGACGCGGGCACAATAACGCAGGATTGCCGGCCGTTTCCACCAGCCTTCGGGCCTACCGGATACGCAACGTGCGTGTTAGCCCATGGGTTTGCGTCCACGTGACATCCAATGGCGCGACTTAGCTTGGGAGCCGATGATGAGCGAGAAACAAACAGACCGTCCGATTGCGATTACCGCAAGCGAGGCACCAGAGCGCTTGAAGGCTTCGAGTTACCCCGAGCCGTTCTTGTCGATGATGGGAGGGCGCGAAAAGCGGCCGCTAGGAGATTTGTTTGGCCTGCAAAATTTCGGCGTGAATCTCACGCGGCTCAAGCCCGGGGGCATCTCGGCGCTTTTGCATCGGCACAGCACGCAGGATGAGTTTGTATTCATCCTCGAAGGTCGGCCAACGCTCGTGACGGACCAGGGTGAGGTACTGATGTCGCCTGGAATGTGCGCTGGATTTCCCGCCAAGGGCATCGCGCATCAATTGGTCAACCGCACCGAGGGGGACGTTGTCTATCTGGAAATCGGTGACAGGACCGGTGGGGATGAAGGCAGCTATCCCAACGACGACCTGCAAGCGAAGCTTGGCGCCGATGGCAAATGGGCGTTCACGCGAAAAAGCGGCGAGCCCTACTGAGCCGCTGCTTAATTCCGGCCCGCCGCTTAATTCAGGGGGCTCGTTAGAACCCTCCGGACGCGCGCTACTCGGCTGCGTCCATAAAGGCTTCGGTGGCGGCTTCTTCGGGGGTGTCGATCAACATGCCCAGGGCGTGCATGTAGACTTCCAGGATCGATTCTTCTTCTTCGCGCTCAGACTTCGACCGCTTGCGCAGTGACACGATCTTGCGCATGGCCTTCACGTCGAAGCCGTTGGCCTTTGCTTCCAGGTACTTGTCCTTGATGTCGCCGGACAGTGCCTTTTTTTCTTCCTCGAGCCGCTCGATCTGCTCGATGTACTGTCGAAGCTGGTTTTGCGCGGAAACCTGAAGCGTTGTCATTTCACTGATACCCCATCATTCAAAAACGCGGCTGCAAGGTTTATGCGCAGCGCGACCCCTCTTCGACCGGGCGATGAGCAGGAACGGCTTTCGCCATGCCTCGACCGCCGGACGGTACAAATCCGAATCGCCTCCGGATTCGGGGCGATGACGTCAGACGCTAGGCCGGGGAATGAGCACCATCAAGGCAGGAGGATAGATCATCCAAAGGAAACTTCAGTTCGTGAACAACTTGCGCATAACGCCAGCTGATCATGCTGACCGATGCCTCCTGCCATGAGCGGCGGGTCAATGATCTTTTGGGCGGTTCTTTTCGAAAGCGGCCTGTTTGTCAGGGCCAGCTTCGGTTTGATTTGCCGCCTGCCACTGCTTATAGGGCATGCCGTAGATGATCTCGCGGGCATCATCCTTGGACAGCTCGATGCCCTTGTCGGCGGCAGCGTCCTTGTACCAGTTGGACAGGCAGTTGCGGCAGAACCCGGCAAGGTTCATCACGTCGATGTTCTGGACATCGGGGCGGTTGCGGAAGTGGGAGACAAGCCGCCGGAATGCGGCTGCTTCGAGCTCGACTGCTGTTTTTGCATCAATGCTGTCAGGCGTAGAGCCCAGGGGCTGATTGTCGTTGCTGCTCATGGCTTTATTTGCTCCTTAAATTCGGTCATCAGGCATTTGGACCAGGTATCGGGTGGGCCCAGTATCGGGGGAGGCCTCCGGCCGGCACTCAATGCGTCCGGCACATCCTCGCAATCCGGCAATCTCAGCGACCGGTTTCTGTTATATCGTCATTCGAGACGTGAAATTCGAGACGCAGGGCTTTTTTGCGGAACTCTTCGTCTGAAAGCAGACCGCGTAGAATGCCGCCCAGCCGGTCCGCCCAGGCCTGCTGGCCATCATCGGCACGAATGAGATCCTGGCGAATTTCGACAATGCAATGGGCGAGCCCGCGCATCGTGCCGTGCCGCCACATGCTGTCGCCTTTGAGCCTGCCTGTATATGGCTCGTTGTCACCGACGACGAGGTCGTGTGCTGCGCGCAAACCCTCCAGCAAAGGAATTGCCAGCCGTCCGTCCTGGTCCCACAGAATACCGGCGTGCCACGGGCGGATTGTGCCGCGCCAGTTGTCGGTGAAGGAGTGAATGGAGACGATGAGAGGGATTTCATCGGCGGCCATCGCGTCATCGAGCAGCTTTGCGATGGCGTCGTGATAGGGTTCGTAGAACTGCTCCTGGCGCTTTTCGCGTTCCTCAGTCGTCAACTTCCGGTTTCCCGGCACCACTGCCCCATCCGAAATGCGCATGATCAAGGTGGGATCGTCCGTGCCTCGATTGGGATCGATCAACAAACGCGAATAGTGCGTCATGGCTACGGGCGCATTGAGCTGTTCAGACAGCCGTCGTGTCACTTCCGCAGCACCAATGTCGTAGGCGATGTGGCGAACAAGTTGTTCGGCTGGCAGCCCCAGCGTGCCATATCCCGGAGGAAAGGCGTTGTTGGCGTGATCGCACAACAGGAGCACACGGGAGTTTAGGTTGCCCGGCAAGATCCGGTAGGCTTCGGAGATGACGGGTCCGACGGCGGTTTTAGAGCCGACGGAGTTTGCTGCGGGCGAGGCGGCGTCTGGTCTGTCTTGCATGGGGCGCATTATACCGGCTGAGGGGCTGCTGCTGCAATGTCTGGCGATTGTCCCACGCCTTTATTTCCAGAGGCGACCGGCGGTTGCAACGGGGTACGAATTCCCATTTTCACAACGCGAAGTGCTTGACGAAGCGGTCGCATTCGCGCACTCCACCGACTTGAGTATAATCTAAAGTCGAACGGTTCATCCCGTCTCGCCCACCACTTCTCGTCGCCCGGCAGGGCGTTAGGATCAACACTCACGACATGGCCAAGGATCAACCGATGGCGACATCCGACGGTGAATCGATGCGCGCGTTCTTGATGGAACTTTACGAAACTGCCGTTTCGACGGCTCATCCAGGCGTTTGCGTGCCGCCCCATCTGCCGCCGGTTCCTGACAACGGACGCATCGTGATCGTGGGTGCGGGCAAAGCCTGTGCGGCCATGGCGCAGGCCACCGAGCAGCACTACGCCAGTCTCGGCCTCGCCGACCGCATCGGCGGGTTCGTGGTGACCCGGCATGGCTACAAGCTGCCAACGACCGTCATCGAAGTCATGGAAGCCGGCCATCCTGTGCCCGATGACAACTCCATCGCTGCGGCCAAACGGGCCCTGAGCGATGTTGGCACGGCGGGTGAGAACGACATTGTCCTTTGTCTGCTTTCGGGCGGGGCATCAGCCCTGTGGGTCGCGCCGCAAGACGGCCTGGATTTTGAAGCAAAGCAGGGGCTGACACGCGCGCTCCTGAAATCCGGCGCACGGATCTCGGAGATGAACTGTGTGCGAAAGCATTTGTCGCGCATCAAGGGCGGGCGGCTGGCAGCCGCGACCTTCCCCGCCAAGCTGATCACACTTGCAATTTCAGATGTCCCCGGCGATGACCCCGACGCCATCGGATCAGGCCCTACGGTTGCTGATCCGACGACACTCGGCGATGCCCGTGAGGTGATCGAGCGTTACGGCATCGATGTGCCGCCTGCCATTGCCGCAGCACTTGCCGATCCGGGCAGTGAAACACTCAAGCCCGGCGCACCGGAACTCGCCAGCTCCGAATACCGCATCATTGCCGCTCCCAAGGCCTCCCTTGAGGCGGCTGCCAAACTGATCGCTGCTCGCGGATACCGCGTCGATATTCTTGGCGATTCGCTTGAAGGCGAAGCACGCGACGTCGCCCGGTTCCATGCGGCCATGGCGCTCGATGCAAAGCGGCGCGGCGAAAAGGTTGCATTCCTGTCAGGCGGGGAACTCACCGTGACGATCCGCGGGAATGGATCAGGTGGTCCCAACCAGGAATACGCCCTTGCGCTGGCTGCTGCGCTCGATGGATGTGAGGGTATTGCCGGGCTTGCCGGCGATACCGACGGCAGCGACGGCGGCGGCGGCAAGGCGGATGATCCCGGCGGAGCGCTGGTACTGCCCGATACGATCACGCGGGCGCGCGCAGCCGGCCTTGATCCGGTGGAATTTCTGAATAACAACGACTCGTCCAACTTCTTCCGCGCGGTGTCCGGGTTGATCGAGTGCGGGCCGACGCAGACCAACGTGAACGACTTCCGCGTCATTCTGGTCGATCCGTAGGGCCGTGGTTGTCCATCGACTGCACGGTCGCGATTGGCTAACGGAGTACGATCGTGGGGCCAAACGCCGTCGGTCTGGCAACGTGGTTGCCCGGTTTCTGCCGGTCTTGACATCGAAATGGGAAATTTGATTTGGCTGGCGTCGTGATTTTGTCGGTTCTGCACGTAACAGTGCGGTATGCCGGGTATCATCCGTAAGCTGCCGAGAGGCTGTATCGAGGTTGTGGAGCCGTTACGTGATCGACTTGAATGCAATTCCGCTGAAAATTTGCCATCTGGAAGTAGCGGAGAGTACCGATTCAGGTCCGACGTGGCAGACACGGGCAAATCAGCTGTCGCTGGCCGCACTTACGATCTTGATCGGCTTGGCGAACGCTCCGGCAGCATTTGCCGACCTGAAATTGTGCAACTCTACGTCCAGCCGCATCGGTGTCTCCATCGGCTATCGGGACGCGAACGGTTGGGCGACGGAAGGCTGGTGGAACATCTCGTCGAAAACCTGCGAGACGCTGCTCAAAGGTGACGTGCCAAGCCGCTTCATATACGTGCATGCTGTGGATTACGACCAAGGTGGTGCCTGGGTCGGTAAAAACTTCATGTGCACCCACGATAAATCGTTCGCCATCCGCGACGTAAAAGACTGCAAAAAACGCGGGTATCAAAGCACAGGGTTTTTCGAAGTCGACACCGGGGATGCGAAGGAATGGACCATTCGCCTCACTGACCCGGAAACCGGGGGGAAATAAGGGTCATGAGACGCAATCGCAGGGTCAAAATCGTCGCAACGCTTGGGCCGGCATCATCGCCGCCAGAGATGCTGGAGAAGTTGTTTCTAGCCGGCGTTGATGTATTCCGCATCAACATGAGCCACTCCAGCCACGAGATGGCACGTGAGCTTTATGATGCCGTGCGCGCCGTTGGCAAAAAACACGATCATCCCATTGGTATTCTCGCCGACCTTCAGGGACCGAAATTCCGCCTCGGGGCTTTTGCCGGAGAACGTGCGAACGTTGCGACGGGATCGTCGTTCACATTCGACAAGTCAGAAACACCCGGTAGCGAGGCGCGCGTTCACCTGCCGCATCCGCAAATTTTCGAGGCTGTGAAGCCCGGCGATGCCCTGTTGCTGGATGACGGCAAGTTGCGTATGCGCGTGACCGAAGCCGGCCCCGACAAAATCGTGGCGAAGGTCGAAGTCGGCGGACCGCTGGCAAGCCGGAAGGGCATCAGCCTGCCAGATACACTCCTGCCTATCGGCCCGTTGACGCCGAAGGACGAAGCCGACCTCGATTTTGTTTTGGACCTGGGAGTGGACTGGGTTGCGCTGTCGTTTGTGCAGCGTGGCGAAGACGTGGTCGATGCCTGCAAGCGGATCGACGGGCGCGCAATGGTGATGGTCAAAATCGAAAAGCCTGCTGCCATCGACGATCTCAACGCCATCATCGCTGCCGCAGACGGATTTATGGTCGCCCGCGGCGATCTCGGGGTGGAGATGCCGATCGAGCAGGTGCCGGGGCTGCAGAAAAAGATCACGCGAAAAGCGCGGGCTGCCGGAAAGCCCGTTGTTGTCGCGACGCAGATGCTGGAAAGCATGATCAATTCGCCCGTGCCAACGCGCGCTGAAGTGTCCGACGTTGCAACGGCCGTGTTCGAGGGTGCTGATGCGGTGATGCTGTCGGCGGAATCGGCTGTTGGGAAATATCCGGTTGAAGCCATCGAGATGATGGATCGCGTCGCCTATGAAGTCGAGAATGACAAGGGCTATGAGGCCATCCTGTACGCTTGGCAAACAGAACCGCAACCGACGCCTGCCGATGCGATTGCGGCCGCCGCTCACGCCATTGCCGACACCGTGCAGCTCGCAGCTATCGTCTGCTACACGGCAACCGGTTCGACGGCGCTGCGCGTCGCGCGCGAGCGGCCCGGCCTGCCCGTCATCGGATTGACGCCGATTGCCTCGACCGCGCACCGCTTGTCGGTGGTGTGGGGGCTGCATTCGGTGGTCATGGAAAACGATCCCGAAAGCCTCTCCGACATGGTCCAGAAGGCCTGCCGGATCGCGTTCGATCAAGGTTTCGTCAAGGCCGGAGAGGGCATCCTGATTACCGGCGGCGTGCCGCTGGGGACCCCAGGTACGACCAACATGATCCGCATCGCATTTGTCAATGAAAAGGGCGAGCCCGTCTCCTGACAGGACCAAGCGAGGCGGGCGATCAGAGCGTTTTCAGGAATGCGATGAGCTTGGCTTTTTCGCCTGCCGTGAGGTCCGGCCGGTGGGCGAGATTCGGCGCTAGGCCGCGGCGAACCTCCACCTGTCCCGCGTAGTGCTCAACGACGTCGGCCAGGCTGACAAATCGTCCGTCATGCATGTAGGGCGCGGTCTTTGAGAGTGCGCGCAACGTCGGTGTCTTAAAGGCGAAGATGCCGGGTGCACCAGGCTCGACACCGGCCTGGGCAGCGACGCCTTGATCGACGGCAAGGCCGATATCGTGGAGTTTGTCGTCGGTAAACCGCCAGCCGACATGACAGGCTACACATCCGCCTTTGCCAGTGAAGATGTCAAAACCCATACGCTCTATTTCCGTAAAGGCTTCGGCCTTGCCAGAGATCCAATCGTCAAACCGGGTCGCAGGCGAAACAAGCGTGCGGGTATAGGCCGATAGAGCAGCCAGCAAGCCATCGCTTCCGGGGGCACGGTGGTCTGGGAACGCCTTCGCGTAGACCTGCATCATGCCCGCATCGCCCGAGACGCGCTCGACAATATTTGCCATGTCACCGGCCAACTCGTTCGTCGCCAGGATGGGGCCTAGGGCCTGCGCCTCCAGGCTATCCGCCCTGCCATCCCAGTTGAACAACGTGGCCCAACGCAGGTTGTAGAGGGTCGGCGTGTTACGTGCCAACGGCTTACTATCGCGGCCCAAAGCTCGCATTCTGCCATCGGTGAAGGCGCTATGGGGAACATGGCACGATGCGCAGGCGCGGGATCGGTCACCTGATAACTCCGCGCTATGGAACAGCCTTCGTCCAAGATCGGCCTGCGCACTTTCGATCGGCGATTTCGCGGTCGCGTCTGCGTCGAGAGGCCGGGCGAAGACTTCGCGCCAGAAACCGCGAACAGCCTGCTGGTCAGGTCCGGCGAAGGCTGGAAAGCTGATGCCCAGGCTGATCGCGCAAACGACCAGCGCTATGCCCGACGGCGGCCTGACGACGGAACGGCGTCTGCGGCATGAAGCGGTGGCGGTCAGATCAGATACCCTCGTCAGATACGCTCGTCAGATACCTTGGCCTTCGACTTTGCGCTCGACTTCACGCAAGGCCTCTTCGCCGCCCTCGGCAAAGGGGTGGACTTCGAGCAACTCGCGGTAGGCTTTCATCGCACCTTTTTCCTGCCCCATGTCCTTGAGGATTTGCGCGAGACCTTGAAGCGCCTTGAAGTGATTTGGCTCAAGCGCCAGCACGCGGCGCAGATCTCCCATCGAGCGGGTGTAATCGGCGTCCATGAAATATGCGAGCGCGCGGCGGTTCCAGCCTTCGGCGTAATCGGGAGCCAGTTTGACGACGGCGTCGAGGAACTCGATTGCCAGTTTCGTGTTGCGCTCGTTGAGAGCGGCGGCAGCGCGCTCCATCAGGACGGCAACCGTATCGCTGCCTGGCGTCACCCAGATGCGCTCGATCACCTGCGCCAGCTGATTTGCAGTTTGGGCATCGGGTGCGGCGGCAAGGTGCGCATACAGATTGCCTAGAACCTTCCGGCGCTTTTTCGGGGTGTCGGGAAAGCCGTCTTCGAGGCCCGTTTGCAACTTCGGTTTGTGCGGATCGTTTTTCTCGCCGCCCGGCTCAATGCCCAGGAGGGCTTCGGGCGTTTGGGCAGTATTGGGTTCGGCAACGCTTTCACCCGGCCCCTTGCCAGCCTCATCTGCCGCTATGGCCGGCGGGGCGGAGAACGACACGAAGGCAAATGCGCATGCCAAGACTGCAATCGCAAAGCGCGTTGGCAAATTCATCGTCCTGCGATAGCGGCAGGCTGGCGGAGCGGCAACGCTGGCGTAAACGCCTGTTTCAGATGCGGGCGTCATCGCCGGTCGTCTTTGGGAGGTGCTGATCATTGTGCGAGAATAATCGCAGGCCAACGTCGCGTCAAAGCGATTGCGAGCCGCTGAACAT
>CAYGRH010000036.1:0-15862 GCA_964352165.1 uncultured Hyphomicrobiaceae bacterium
GTCTACAGGCTTAGCGGACTGCTGCGCGGGCAGGCGGGAACGGAAACGGCGATGAGCGTTTTTGCTGGTGGTATTCCGGCTGGCGCGCAGGTCGTTTTCATCGACGGTGCGGTGACGCGGATTGATCTTGCGGCAAGCGAACTCGGGCTTCCGTACAGGTGGCGATATGGGTCCATGCTCTATGACATCGGGCATTCCTCCTATCGGGAACGCCTGCATGCGTTTTCTGGGATCGGGCAACGCCCACTGTCGCCGGTGCATTTGCGCGGGCGACGCGATGGCGGAGATCTCAACGTGACTTGGGTGCGCAGGACGCGGATCGGTGGAGACAGCTGGGAAGGGCTCGAGGTTCCACTCGGCGAGGAAGTCGAGCAATACGCGGTAAAGATCCTTGATGGTTCGACCGTTGTGCGGACGATTTCGGTGTCAGCTTCGAGCGTCGTTTATCCGCTTGCCGATCAGCTTGCCGATTTCGGTTCAGCGCAGGCGGCTGTGTCCGTCAGCGTGGCCCAGGTGAATTCCGCCTGGGGCGAGGGGCCCTCGGTCACCGCCACACTGTGACGGCCGTTCGGGTTCGGCGGGGTTCGCAAAACTTAAAATCATAGCAGTAAGATGAGGTGCGGATGGGACAGCCACCGTGGCTGGAGGAAGCGTGGGCGGAATTTGGCCAGCACGAGATTGCAGGTGCCGGCAACAACACACGCATTACCGCATTCATGAAGGAACTTGGGCACGCAACGTTGGCGCGCGATTCGGTCCCGTGGTGTGCGGCGTTTGTGGGTGCAAGCCTGGAGCGCGCCGGCATTGCCAGCACGCGCTCTCTCATGGCGCGGTCGTATCTCAAGTGGGGTGAGAAGCTTTCTGATGCTCGGGTGGGTAGCATCGTGGTTCTGACCCGGGGGAGTGATCCGGCAGCGGGGCACGTCGGCTTCTTTGTGGGCGAGAGCGAAGGGCGCTTAATTCTGCTCGGCGGCAATCAAGGCGATCAGGTGAGCGTCGCAGCGTTCGCGAAATCCCGCCTGCTGGGTTTCCGCTGGCCAGCCTTTTCTGGCCAGGGCGTTCCCGCTGTTTCATCCGACGACTTTTTTGAACGCGCGCTTGCCCACGTTCTCAAGATGGAAGGCGGATACACCGACGATCCGGTCGATCCGGGCGGGGCGACCAACAAGGGCATTACGATCGGTGTACTCGCTGCCTGGAAAAAGGTTGCGCTGAACGATCGGAGCCGGCCGGGGCTAACGGAAGAACTCAAAGCCATTTCAGACAGCACGGTTAGCGAGATTTACCGCGAGCGGTATTGGCGTCTGGCGCTGTGCGCGCAAATGCCAGCCGGACTTGCATTCATGCATTTTGATGCGGCCGTGAACCACGGTGTGACGGGGGCTGCGCGATTGTTGCAGCAGGCCTTGAGGGTCAGCGTCGACGGTGAGATCGGGCCTGAAACGAAAGGAGCAATAATGCGACTTCCCGTGCTGGAAATACTGCAGCGGTACGCTGAGATGCGGCGCGTCAAATACAAATCCCTACCGCACTTCTGGCGCTTCGGCCGTGGGTGGTTGCGGCGCGTTGAAGAAACGCTTGGAGGGGCAATTGCGGTTGCCGGTGAAGATGCGCCCGGGTTGGGGCGCGCGCAGGATTCGAGACTTGACGCTGATGGTAATGGAGCACGATCAATGAGCGAGACGACAGTTACGAAGCAGGATGGAAGCGGCAATGCGGCCCCGAAATGGTGGGGTGAGTCTCTGACCGTCTGGGGAGCATTCATTACGGCTGCTGCGACGGTGCTGCCGATTATCGGGCAGCTGCTGGGTTTTGAGATCACGGGTGATCTGGTCCGGCAGATCGGTTCGGACGTGTTTACCGCCCTTCAGATCTTGGGCGGCGTTGTGGGGACGTTGATGACGCTTTATGGCCGGGCGCGCGCCTCGCAGCCTTTGGAGCGCCGTCCGGTGCAATTGATGTTGTGAGGCTGGCTGCAAGGCAGGGAAAGCTGCAGGCTGTCAATTGGCTCTGTTCATGAAGGGTTCAGCGCGAATTCATTATCACCGGATTCATGATGAGGGCACTTTCAGGCATGATAAATTCGGCTCATAGTCAGCTTTGCGAGGCACTAGCGTTCAGCATTGTGTTTTTCATGGTTGCTGGGGCGGGGGCTGTGCGTGGTGAAGCGATTGCGAACAGCGTTGAACCTGGGCAGTGCTTCGAGCATTGGTCGCAAGCAGCAGAGTTCGTTCGCAAGGAAGGGATACAAAGTCTCGAGGAAGTGACACGGCGAGACGAGCGCTTCGCAAATGTGCGGATCGTGAAAGCCATGTTGTGCAGGAATGACGATGGATACGCCTATCAGTTCGTCGTGCAGGATCGTAGTGGCGGACTTCGCCGGTTCAAAGTTGAGACGGGGTTGAAGTAGCCTAGTTTTTGTTGATGCCTGCTAGTGTTTGCGGGGGGGCAGAGCCCCACGAAGGTGAGCGGAGACAGTCAATTCCAATAGGTTGCAGAAATCCGCGGGAAGTATCGGTAGCTAGGCAAACGTGGAACGGTATACTAACGGTTTGTGGTACCTATCCGTATTTGCAGGGAGGCAGTTGGTCCATTGCGCGTTCTTGTCGTCGAAGATGATCTTGACCTCAATCGCCAGCTCGTCAGCGCGCTGAGCGAAGCTGGCTATGCCGTCGACAGTGCAACCGATGGCGAGGACGGTTATTTTCTCGGCGATACCGAACCCTATGATTTGGTGGTGCTGGATATTGGACTGCCGAAGATGGATGGCATCTCCATTCTCGAGCAGTGGCGGCGTTCCGAGAAGAATATGCCGGTCATTATCCTGACGGCGCGGGACCGATGGAGCGACAAGGTCGCCGGTATCGACGCTGGGGCTGACGATTACCTGGCAAAGCCGTTTCATATGGAAGAGTTGCTTGCGCGTGCGCGCGCTCAGGTGCGGCGCGCCACCGGTCATGCGAAATCCGAGATCGAGTGCGGGCCGGTGCGGCTTGATACAAAAAGTGCGCGGGTCACGTGCGATGGCCAACTCGTGAAGCTGACATCACACGAATACCGTCTGCTTGCCTATCTGATGCATCACAATGGTCGGGTCGTTTCGCGGACGGAATTGGTCGAGCATATGTATGACCAGGATTTCGATAGGGACTCGAACACGATCGAGGTGTTTATCGGGCGTTTGCGTAAGAAGATCCCGGCGGATGTAATTCAAACCGTGCGCGGGCTGGGCTACCGGATGAGCGCTTCGGTCGATGAGGGTTGATTCACTCGCATTTCGCTTGTTTGCGACGTCTGCGATCTGGACACTTCTGGTCCTTCCGCTCGCGGGCTTCCTGATCTACTCGCTTTATCGCGACGACTTCCAAACCAGTTTCGACAACCAACTGCGCAAGCTCGTCACTGCAATCAATGTTGATGCGATGCTGGCCGGAGGCGACGCGCCGGTGGTTCCAACGAACCGCTATGAGCCGCTATTCGAAATTCCCAATTCGGGTTGGTACTGGCAGATCAAGCCACTTGATGTTGCGAGCGCGCGCACGCTGGTATCTGCTTCCCTTGGGACCGCGACGTTGAAATCTCCGTTCGAACGGTCTTTCCCGTCGGATGAGACGGGCACGCGGTGGATGAATGTGAAGGGGCCGGACGGCTCGCCGATCCGGATCGTCGAGATGCTGGGGACGATTGGCCATGAGGAGGGGGCGCCCAGGTATTCGATTATCGTGGCGGGGCCATTGGAATGGTTCGATGCGGCCGTAGCCAACTTTACTACGCGATTGACGACGGCGCTTGCGCTGACCGGGCTGGGGTTGATGGCGGTGACGCTTTTTCAGATCAGGTTTGGACTGTTGCCGTTGCTGCGGATTGAGCGCGGGCTTGCCGAAGTCCGCTCGGGACAATCGGAGAAGCTGGAGGGTCAACTTCCAGCCGAGAGCGAACCGCTTCAGACAGAGCGGAATGCGCTTATCCAATCCAACCAGGATATTGTTGACCGGGCGCGCACGCAGGTCGGGAACCTAGCGCATGCACTCAAGACGCCGCTTGCGGTGATCGTGAATGAAGCGCGCGATGGTGAAGGAACATTTGCCAAAAAGGTCGCGGGACAGGCCGAAATTATGCGTGATCAGATCAATCTTTATCTCGATCGCGCGCGGATGGCGGCACGGGTTGGCGTCGTGGGACGGGTGACAGTCATCAGGCGGGTTGGCGATCCGCTGGTGCGTGCCCTGGAGCGAATTCATCGGGATCGCGGCATTTCCATCGAGGTCGACTGTCCAGAAAATCTCAAGTTTCAGGGCGAAAAGCAGGACCTGGAGGAAATGCTGGGAAATCTGCTCGACAACGCCTGCAAGTGGGCGAAAGCGAGTGTGTTCTTGAGAGTTGAAACGCGCAAGACGGGGGGGCGCACTCAACCTCCTCGTTTGGTGATTACTGTAGAAGACGATGGCAGAGGCCTGTCGAGCGACCAGCGTGCGCGGATCGGTCAAAGGGGCTTGAGGCTTGATGAGACAAAGCCGGGGACCGGATTGGGACTGTCTATCGTAATCGATCTGGCTCAGTCTTATCGCGGCAGTATCAAGCTTGATGAATCCGGGCACGGCGGTTTGCTGGCGCGCCTTGAGTTGCCAGGGGTGTGATCGTATTGCGGCAAATGCAACGCCGAAGCTGAGTTGCGCTGGGCTACTGCTTGGGCGTCCTACTTTCGCCCGAATCCAACCTGTAAAGCGTGGTCAAGTTAAATTACCGGCGTGGCGGCAAAATTCTATCGATGGGCTCGGCTATGCGGCTTTTCTCGAATGGCCGATGCATAGACCGGCGGAGTTTCTAGTGGCCAGGGGTTATCATGGCCGGTGTATTCAAAGGATCGAGACTATGCGCATAGCGCTGATCGCAGGCTTGGGATTGATTTCAGTAGGATTAGCCGGGTGCGGTCCGAATGGGCCAAACAAGGCTGACACAGGAACGGTGGTCGGCGCGGTTGCTGGCGGCATCCTCGGAAATCAGGTCGGCAGTGGTACGGGTAAGGTGCTTGCAACTGTGGCCGGCGCGTTTGTAGGTGGAATCGTCGGGCATTCGATCGGCAATTCCCTGGACCAGCAGGATAGAATGCTCGCGCAGCAGGCGGAATATGCGGCGCTTGAGCGTGGAGAATCTGGCGAGGTGAGCACATGGCGGAACCCCGACAGCGGTCGTTACGGCGAGATTGTTCCAAGCCGGCCCTATCGTCGGGGACCGCAGGATTGCCGTGACTTTACGCATAAAGTCTATATCGACGGCCGTCCGCAGGCGATGCGGGGCACGGCCTGCCGGAATCCCGATGGTACATGGTCGAATGTGGCGTGAGCCTGCGATCCAGGGCATACAGGGTGCAAGCTGTCACGGATAAGATTGCTTCCAGGGCCTTTAACCTACTGGAGGCCTGAACAATTCTCGGTTCCGGTCAGAATTGTGCTGTTTTGTTCGTAGAGGCCGCGTGGAAAGCGCGACACAAGAACTCCGCTCATCTATCAGGCCTTGTGTTGTGACGTGCGTGATCTTATCCAAGTAGAGTTGTCGGATTTACCTGGATAAATGATGCTTCTGTGGGTTGGATTCGCGGTTCTCACCGCTGCTGTGATTTACTTTGTGACGCGTCCGATTACATCGTCGGATGTGGACGCTTGCGATGCGCGCGAGGCTGATCTTGCCGTATATAAAGATCAGCTTACCGAGGTTGAAAGCGATCTCGACCGCGGTCTGATCTCTGCGGATGAAGCGGGAAGTGCGCGAGCAGAGTTGGCGCGGCGTTTGATACGCCGGGCAGAACAGGATGACGGTGCTGATGTTGGTAATGCCGGCATCCCGGATGCACACGCCGGCACCCCCGTTCCATCTGGTCATTCATTCAGCGGTCTTCGTCAGAAACTCGCCTTTGCTGCAGCTGCAATCGTTCCCTTGATTGCGGTGGGCCTTTATCTGACGGTCGGTTCACCTGGCATGCCAAGTCAGCCCTATGCCGAACGCATGAGTGTCACTACCGAGAACGCCAGTGTTGCCGAACTCGTTGGAAAGATCGAGGCGGAACTGCGCCAGCGCCCGGATGATGGCAAGGGCTGGTCTGTGCTGGCGCCCGTTTACATGCGGATGCAACGTTTTGACGATGCAGCCAATGCTTATGCTCAATCGATACGTCTCCTTGGTGAAACACCGCAACGGCTTGCCGGGTTTGCCGAAGCCACAATCGTTGCCAGCAACGGCCTCGTTCCGGAGCGAGCACGGCTGGCCTTTGAACGGCTGCTGGTACTTGATCCGAAGCATGTCGAGGCACGCTTCTGGCTGGCTCAGGCGAAAGAGCAGGATGGCGACAAACCCGGAGCATTGACGGGTTATCAGGCTCTTCTGGATCGTGGGCCGGCGGATGCTCCGTGGCGAGGCCTTGTTGAAGAGCGTATCGCAGCGGTTAAAGGTGAAGCGCCGAAAGCCGGTCCAAACTCTCAACGCGAGGGCTCCTCGCAGCCCGAAGTGAGCCAGAAGGCCGGGGTTGGCACCAATGACGCTCCAGGGCCGTCTGCGGCAGATATCGCCGCGGCAGGAGCATTGAGTGCGGATCAACGGTCAGAATTCATCAACCAGATGGTCACGCGGCTTTCCGAGCGATTGAAGAGTGATGGCAAGGACGCTGGCGGGTGGACGCGACTGATCCGGGCCTACGTTGTGCTGGGCCGCAAGGACGATGCGGTCGCAGCACTTGCAGAGGCCAAGCGCAACTTTGCAGATGATGCCGGTCAGATTGGAGACTTCGAGGCGTTAAGCAAGAGCCTTGGGCTTGGCTCATAGAATTGTCCAGCCATCCATTATTGCTGGCGGAAAATTGAGTTATGCCGGGGTGGTATCGGTGCGAAAGTGATCTTATCTCTCTCAGGCTTGGTTAGCGTAATGCGGACTGAAGTTTAAAGGATGAAGGGTGGAATGACGCGAAAGCAGAAAAGAGGTGTCGTGATTGGCACCGGTGTTGGGCTGCTTGCGGTGGCTGCCATCCTTGTGATGTTCGCGCTTCGCGATACGGTTGTCTTCTTCAAAACACCTAGTGACATTGTTGAAAAGGGTGTTGCCCCCGGCGAGCGCTTTCGACTCGGTGGCCTTGTGGCTGACGGGTCTGTTGTTCGTGGTGGCGGAACCAAGGTTGAGTTCGCAGTTACCGATACGAGCCACACAATCAACGTCTCCTATGAAGGCATTCTGCCGGACCTGTTCAGGGAGGGGCAAGGTGTCGTGACGGAAGGAAAACTTGAAGCTGGCGGCAAGTTCGTTGCCGATACGGTACTTGCCAAGCATGATGAAAATTACATGCCGCCTGAAGTCGCCGCTGCTTTGAAGGAGAAGGGTGTTAAGCTGGGAGAAGGTGCTTCGCATCCGTCGCAGAAAAATTAAGCGCTTTAAGCGCATACGCGTTTGGGAGAACGTTCATGATCGTTGAATTCGGGCATTTTGCGCTCGTGCTTGCCGTCGTTGTGGCGGTTTATCAGATGATCGTGCCGTTCTGGGGTGCGCAAATCGGTGATCGCCGGATGATGGCCTCTGCCGAACCGGCAGCCATAAGCCAATTCGCGTTACTGTCGATTTCATTCCTGGCTTTGACCTACGCCTACATCGTTTCGGATTTCTCCGTCGCCAACGTTGCTTCCAATTCGCACTCGGCCAAACCGCTGATCTATCGGATCTCCGGAGTGTGGGGGAACCACGAAGGGTCGATGCTGCTTTGGCTGCTGATTTTGGCCCTGTTCGGCGGCGCCGTCGCAGTTTTCGGCAGCAACCTGCCGCGCAGCCTCAAAGCCAATGTGCTGTCGGTTCAATCGTCGATCGCGGTCGCTTTCGGGCTGTTCGTCTTGCTGACGTCCAATCCGTTTGATCGGCTCAGCCCTGTGCCGGTCGATGGAAACGGGCTCAATCCAATCCTGCAGGATCCAGCCCTCGCCTTCCACCCGCCATTTCTTTACATGGGCTATGTAGGCTTTTCGATTGCGTTCTCGTTTGCGATTGCAGCGTTGATCGAAGGCAAAACGGATGCAGCATGGGCGCGCTGGGTGCGGCCGTGGACGCTTGCTGCCTGGATGTGCCTAACGCTCGGGATCGCGATGGGCTCGTGGTGGGCGTATTACGAGTTGGGCTGGGGGGGCTGGTGGTTCTGGGACCCGGTTGAAAACGCGTCGTTCATGCCATGGCTGGCCGGTACAGCGCTTCTGCATTCCGCGCTTGTGATGGAAAAGCGCGAAGCGTTGAAGGTGTGGACGATCCTACTTGCCATTCTCACGTTCTCGCTCTCGTTGATGGGGGCATTCCTCGTACGTTCCGGCGTTCTGACTTCCGTCCATGCATTCGCTGTCGACCCTGAGCGCGGTGTCGTGCTGTTGGGCATCATGATGCTGTTTACGGGCGGTGGACTTGCACTGTTCGCGTTGCGCGCAAACGAATTGCGGCAGGGCGGGTTGTTTTCTCCGATCAGCCGCGAGGGCAGCCTTGTTCTCAATAACGTTCTGCTGACGACGGCGACCGCGACCGTGCTTATCGGAACGCTGTATCCGCTTGCACTGGAAGGCGCGACGGGAGCGAAAATCTCTGTCGGGCCGCCGTTCTTCAATATGACGTTTGTGCCCTTGATGTTGCCATTGCTGATAGCGATGCCGTTCGGACCGTTCATGGCCTGGAAGAGGGGCGATGTTCGGGGTGCTGCTGAGCGGCTGTTGTTTGCCGGCATTGTCGGCACGATCGCTTTGGTGGCAACTTTCGCATTTTATTGGAAGGGCCCGTGGCTGGCGCCGTTTGCGGTCGCAATCGCTGTCTTCGTCATGCTTGGTGCGCTGTCTGAACTGGCGTTCCGTGCGAAGCTTGGCTCGGCCCCGCTGGAGGAGGTCTGGCGGCGGTTCTGGAATCTACCGCGTTCTGTATTCGGCACGACGATTGCGCACTTCGGCGTTGGATTTATGGTGCTGGGTATCGTCGGGACGACTGCATACCAAAGCGAGCGCGTGCTGGTAATGGAGCCTGGTGATCAGGCAGAGATCGGCGGATATACACTCTTATTCCGCGGAGTTGGTCCGCAGCGCGGTCCGAACTACCGCGAACAAGTCGGCGTGCTGGAAGTTTCGCGCGATGGTGCGCCCGTTATCACTTTGAACCCTTCAAAGCGTGTTTACGACGCGCCGCCGCAACCAACGTCAGAAGCTGGCATTCTGGCGTCATGGCGGGGCGACTTGTATACTGTGCTTGGCGATCCGCAGACGGATGGGCCGGGGTATTCCATACGGCTCTATTTCAACCCGCTTGTCCGCTTCATCTGGATCGGTGCAGTCATCATGTTCATTGGTGGTGGTATTTCGCTTTCCGATCGCAGGCTGCGGGTGGGGGCGCCGGTGCGCTCGCGTCGCCGTCGCGAATTCGTGGTGCCTGCGGAATGATGCGGGCGACAGCGAGCGAATGGTGGCGTGCGGCACGAGGGTTTGGCCATAGGCTGGCCGGATTTCAGGCGGTCCTGGGCGCATGCCGTGGTGTGATGATCGCCGGATTGCTGTCACTCGCTGTCCTCCAATTTTCTGCCTCACCGGCTTTGGCTGTAAAGCCGGATGAGGTCATGACCGATCCGGCAAAGGAAAAGCGTGCGCGCGAAATTTCGGCAGGATTGCGCTGTGTCGTCTGTCAGAACCAATCGATTGACGACAGCGATGCGCCACTGGCGCGCGACCTTCGCCTGCTGGTGCGTGAGCGGTTGAAAGCCGGTGACAGCAATTCGCAGGTGCTGGACTTCGTCGTAGCGCGCTATGGTGATTTTGTGCTCCTCAAGCCACCTTTCAACATGCAGACACTGTTCTTGTGGCTGGCGCCGCTATTTGTGCTTCTCGGTGGAATCTGGCTCGCGCGCACGACGATTTTGCGGGCGCGGGATGGAGCAGATGATGGCCGGGCGGTTGCAGCCGCCGCATCGTTGAGTGCGGACGAAGAAGCCAAGCTCAAACGCCTCATGGATGCGGATGCAGGCGGGGGAGGTCAGAAGTAGGTCTCCATGTTCGCCTGCCGTGGTGGACGGCTGCTGGCGCGGCTTATTCATGGCTGCCTGTTGGATATTGAGCAGGTTTTGGCGAGGCCGTTTCAGCGGATTAGCTACCTTTCCTGCCTCCGCTACCCGTTCGGGGGCATTTCAAATATTACCAACTGTTAAGCCGCCAGCAAGGCTGCCGTAAGGGCGAGAGAGATAATCATCCATGCTGAAGCGATTGCTCGCTGATCAACATGGAGGTCGATCTAATGCAAACCCGGAATTCTGAGCCCCGTCATGACGCACGCGGCACATCCGGCCTTTCAACTCGGTTCAAGCGTGGTCTCGTCGCCGGCGGCGTCGTCGCTGCTGCGGCCACCGTTTTTGCACTGTCCCCACCGCTTTCGCCTGCTATCGCTCAGCTCAAGCCCGAGGCAGACAGCGTGCAGACGCCGTTTGGCCGCGCGCCCCTGACGTTTGCCGATATCGTTGAAAAGGTGAAGCCTGCTGTCGTCAGCATCTCGGTGACGAATGGCCAGAAGCAGGTGGCGAAGAACGATCGTAAGGCGCCGGGCGGTTTTCCCAACCTTCCGGACGATCATCCGCTGAACGATTTCTTCAAGAACCTTCCAAAAGAGTTTCAGGGTGGGCCGAAGCAGCGCCAGCAGCCGTCGCTTGCTCAGGGTTCGGGCTTCGTGATCACCGAAGATGGTTATGTTGTCACGAACAACCACGTCATCGATTCGGCGTCCGAGATCCAGGTGACGTTTGATGAAGAAAACAAACACGATGCCGAACTTGTCGGCACGGACCCGCGTACCGACCTCGCTCTTTTGAAGATCAAGTCGGACGGCGAGAAGTTCCCGTTCGTCAAATTTGCCGATAAGCCCGCGCGCGTCGGCGATTGGGTCATCGCGGTCGGCAATCCATTCGGACTTGGCGGCACGGTGACGGCTGGCATCCTTTCGGCGCTGAGCCGGGATATTGGTTCGGGTCCTTACGACTTTATCCAGATCGACGCGGCCGTGAACCGCGGCAACTCCGGTGGCCCGACATTCAACCTCAACGGCGAAGTGATAGGTGTGAATACCGCGATCTTCAGCCCGTCGGGTGGCAACGTTGGTATCGCGTTCGCCGTGCCTGCCAACACCGCGACCGAAGTCATCAATCAACTTCGTAGCGATGGAACGGTCAGCCGCGGTTGGCTGGGCGTGAAGATCCAGAATATCGATGAGGATACGGCAGCCAGCCTCGGTCTCGACAAGCCGAAAGGTGCGCTCGTTTCGGAAGTTACGCCGAGTGGGCCTGCCGAGAAATCCGGGCTCGAGGTGCAGGACGCGATCGTTTCGGTCAACGGAAGTGCAATCGAGGACAGCCGTGATCTTGCCCGCAAGATTGCATCGTTCTCGCCTGGCAAGACCGTTGATGTCGATGTCTGGCGCAACAGCGCGAAGAAAACCATCAAGGTTGAGCTTGGCCGCTTCCCGGCGACACGCGAAGAACTTGCCGCCTTGGAGCAGGGTGAGCCGCTCCAGCCGAAAGCAACCGAACTCGATCAGCTTGGTTTGTCTTTGATGCCTCTTACGGGTGAAGCTGCTGCCGATGGTGACGGTGTTGCGATCTCGTCGGTCGATGGCGAATCCGATGCAGCTCGCAAAGGGCTGAAGAAGGGCGATGTCATCCTTGAGGTGCAAGGTGTTGAGGTGAAAGACACTGATGACGTTATTGAAGGGATCAAACAGGCCAAGGAAAAAGGCCGCCCGGCTGTGTTGATGCACATCCGTTCGGGAACCTCCAAGCGCTTCGTGGCTGTCCAATTGAAGAAGCAGGGCTGAGGCGGGCTTGCCCACTCGCCAAAGGGCTGATGTGCGACTTGAGCCGTCATGCTAGACGATCCGGCGCAGCAGGGCAGACCTGCTGCGCCTTTGGCTTTTTTGCCCGGCGGTGGTTACTGTCGGGATTCGAACCCGAAATAATTCTCGCCGCATTTGCGGTTTCGCCCGAACGGACAAGTTGAAGAACCATGCGCGTCTTGTTGATTGAAGATGACAAGGAAGCTGCGGGATTTCTGCAGAAGGCCCTAAAGGAAAGCGGTCACTTTGCCGAATGGGCCGAGGATGGTGCGGTAGGGCTCTCGCAGGCGCGCACCGGCGATTATGACTGTCTCATCGTTGACCGTATGTTGCCGGAGCTTGACGGGTTGAGTGTGATTCGGACCTTGCGGGATGAAGGCGATAGAACTCCGGTTCTGATTTTGTCTGCGCTTGGCGAAGTTGACGACCGTGTGAAGGGGTTGCGCGCTGGCGGTGACGATTACCTTACAAAGCCGTTTGCCTACACAGAGCTTCTCGCGCGCATCGAGGCGCTTGCGCGGCGCGCGGTTCCCGAGGAGCAACAGACAAGGCTCGTTGTCGGCGATCTTGTGCTTGACCGGCTTTCACATCGCGTGACGCGCGGGGGGGAAGCGATCCTACTGCAGCCGCGTGAATTTCGACTGCTCGAATATTTGATGAAACATGCGGGCCAGGTCGTAACGCGGACCATGCTTCTTGAAAACGTCTGGGACTATCACTTCGACCCACAGACGAACGTGATCGACGTCCACGTTTCGCGCTTGCGTGGAAAAATCGATAAGAACTTCGATGCGCCGCTGCTGCACACTGTGCGAGGGGCCGGGTATGTGATCCGTGACGGCGCTGAGTAGGTTTGCAGAGCGCATGCTGGCGACCACCGCCTTCCGGGTTGCCGCGCTCACGGTCGGGGTGTTTCTCATTGCTGCCGCGGCCTTGAGCGCGCTGCTGTTCTGGCAGATGAACCGCGTGGTGACGCAGCAGGTGCTCGATGGGCTGGCAGTCGAAGCTGCACTGTTGCAGCGTCAGGCGGGAAACGATGGGCTGGACGCACTGGCGAAGGCTGTAAGCCTGCGGAGCCAGCCGTCCGGAGTTGGCCTCTACTATCTGCAAGGACGCGGCGGTGAGAAGCTTGCCGGCAATCTGTCGCGTATTCCACCCGAACTTGACGGATCGGGTCGCGGTGCGGTTTTCAATTACGACGCTGATGGATTGGGCGGCGGTGAGGGGCGGTTGGGAGACGGCCGGCGTCTTGCGGTTGCGCTTGATATCCAGGCCGGCAACGGGCGGCTGATCGTCGGTCGCGACATCGATGAGCAACGCCGACTTATGGTTGATGTGCGGAACATCGCCATCGGTGGGTTCGGATTGTTGGCCCTTTGTGGGCTGGCCGCAGGTTTGGCTATCGGTTGGATGGTGTTGCGGCGCGTCGATGCCATGACGGAATCAAGCCGGGCGATTATGTCGGGTGACTTATCGCAGAGATTGCCGCAATCAGGCACAGGAGATGAACTCGATCGTCTGGCTGCAAGCCTGAATGCCATGCTTGAGCGGATCGAGCAGCTCATGAACGGTATGAAGGAGATTTCCGATAACATCGCGCACGATCTGAAAACGCCGGTCAACCGGCTGCGCGTTCGTGCCGAAGCCGCGTTGCGCGATCCCAGTGGTGAGCCGGGATATCGCACGGGCTTGGAAAAGGTGATCGAGACGGCCGATGACATCATCAAGACGTTCAACGCACTATTGCTGATCGCGCGATTGGAGTCCGGATCGCTTGAAGATGCCAATGAGGAATTCGATGCCGGCGATCTGCTGCGCGATGTCGTCGAGCTGTATGAGCCGGTTGCGGAAGAAGCCGGGCTTGGTATCGATGCGTCGGGGATTGGCTCGCTGCGGCTGAGCGGCAATCGCCAGCTCATCGTTCAGGCCGTTGCCAACCTGATCGACAATGCCATCAAGTATTCCGTTCAGCATATGGAGACGGGAGCATCGGATGGAGGCGGCAGTGACGGCCTGACCACAAAACTCGCGCCGGTTGAAGTCAGGTTGCTGTCGGCAAATGGTTTTGGTGAGATCGTTGTGGGCGATCATGGGCCGGGGATCGACGCGGCGGATCGAGAGCGGGTTTTGAAGCGCTTTATCCGGCTGGACAAGAGCAGGTCGAAGCCCGGCACAGGACTGGGGCTCAGCCTGGTGTGTGCGGTCGCCCGACTGCACAGTGGTACCGTCACGCTGGCTGATAACGCTCCTGGACTGAAAATCTCATTGTCCCTGCCTTTAGCCGGCCCTGCGTCAGTACACGCGAAACCCGAGCCTCAGTCGTAGATCGGGGAACTCAGCCGAGTGCTTTGAGGGTGTTGCTGACTGCCAGCACAGCGTAATATCCCGCTTCGGCTCATTCGATGTTTTGGAGTGGCTCAAGGGATGTTGAATTCGAGGGACGGGTTGCAAGCTGGAGCCGGGACTGGCGCTGGCCAGCGTTTTGGCGATCGCATCTGCGATGGTCCGGTTGTTTCGTGGGACGACAAGCTGCGTGCCTCTCTGGATGAATTGTCGGATGAAGCCAATTCCGACGCACCATTGGCTGGCCCAGCGGGAAACGGGCCGGTCGGCGAAGACGGGGGCACTGGTGCAACGCTGGAGCAGTTGCTCGAACAGCCGAATGTTCGTGATCTTATTGCCGGTATCATTTGCGGTTCGCCTTATCTTGCCGGCTTGATGCGTGTTGATCACGAGCGCCTGAGGCGCTGTCTTGATTGCGTGCCAGAGCACCATTTTGCCTCCCTGAATAAGACGCTCGAACGCGACATGGATGCGGCTGCAGATCAGGCGGCGGCGATGAGGGTGCTGCGCACCTACAAGTCCAGCGTTGCGCTGTTGACGGCCCTCTGCGATATCGCCGGCGTGTGGCCTGTGATGACCGCGACTGACGTTCTGGCTCGCTCGGCGGACCATACGCTGACACATGCTGTTCGGTTCTTGTTCAAGCAGGCGAGTGCCAAGGGGCAATGGCTCCCCTCCGATAGCGCACGGCCAGAAGTCGATTCCGGTTACATCGTTCTCGGGCTTGGCAAGCACGGCGCGAATGAGCTGAATTATTCCAGCGATATCGATCTCATTGTGTTTTACGAGCGCTCGCGGGCCAGATTGAAAGAAGGGCTTGAGGCCCAGCCGTTCTTTGTGCGCCTGACGCGCGATCTGGTGCGGTTGATGCAGGACCGGACCGAGCATGGCTACGTTTTTCGCACCGATTTGAGATTGCGGCCCGATGCAGGGGCGACGCAGATTGCCTTAAGCACGGATGCGGCGATCGCGTATTACGAGAGCTTCGGTCAGAACTGGGAGCGCGCCGCGATGATCAAGGCGCGGACCGTCGCGGGCGACATCGAGGCGGGCGAGGCTTTTTTGGCTGAGCTGCAACCTTTCATCTGGCGCAAGTATCTCGATTTTGCAGCGATTGCCGATGTCCATGCCATGAAACGGCAAATCCATGCTTTTCGCCAGCTCGGCGGGATCGGAGTTGCCGGGCACAACATCAAGCTCGGCCGTGGCGGCATTCGCGAGATCGAATTCTTTGTGCAGACCCAGCAATTGATTGCTGGCGGTCGGCAGGCGGACCTGCGGCAACGGCAGACGCTGGCAACACTCGACACGCTGGCGGAGCGCGGCTGGATCGAGGCAGAAATTCGCGATCAGTTGCGCGCGGCCTACGTTTATCTGCGCCGGATCGAACACCGCATCCAGATGGTGGCTGACGAGCAGACGCACGAGCTGCCAAGCGATGCCGAGACCCTCGAGCGGTTTTCAAGATTTGCCGGTTACAAGGACACGGAAGCTTTTGCAGCAGAGCTGTTGCCGATCCTGGAAGTCGTACAAACCGATTATGCCGCTCTGTTCGAAGATAGCCCCGGCTTGAGCCCTGACGGGGCCAACATGGTGTTTGCCGGTCAGGACGATGATCCCGAAACGATTGCAGCGCTGTCGCGCATGGGCTTTTCCA
>CAYGRH010000037.1:0-15609 GCA_964352165.1 uncultured Hyphomicrobiaceae bacterium
AGGTTATCAGAGCGCTTTCAGCGGCCGCGGTGGTCCAGGGTACTGTCCACGGTGTCGTACTGATGGTCGAGCTAGGAGATCTTCGTGAAGGAATTATGCCAGGAGACCTGATTGATACGGTTCGTCGAACGATCAATTTTCCGGGCATCGAACTCAAGGGCATTGGCACCAACCTAGCCTGCCGCAGCGGCGTTTGCCCGGACGAAAGAAACATGAGCGAACTGTCCAACCTTGCGAATTCGGTCGAAGATACGTTTGATAGGGTGCTCGACATTGTGTCGGGTGGTAATTCAGCCAACATCGAGTGGGCGCTAAGCGGAGCCGATACCGGCCGCGTGAATGATTTGAGGCTCGGCGAAGCAATTCTTTTTGGTCGCGAGGCACTTCAGCGGCGTCCCATAGCGGGTTTACACACGGATGCTATTTCAGTAGTCGCCGAAATAATCGAATCTAAGGAAAAGCCATCGAGGCCTTGGGGTACTTTGGCTCAGAATGCTTTTGGAGAAACGTCTCAAATACGAGATCGAGGTATGATCTCACAGGCTCTAGCAGCCATCGGGCGGCACGACATTGATCCGATCGGCTTGGTACCGCGCGGCGGCATTGAGATCCTCGGGGCCAGCAGCGATCACTTGATACTGGATGCAGGCAAGAACCCTTTGCCAGTTGGTTCCGAAGTCACCTTTGACGCGAACTACAGCTCACTTATCCGAGCGATGGTCTCGCCTTCCGTCACCAAATTCATGAAGTCTGACAGGACGCCTCAACTCCCGTGCTGAAATCCACTGGAAAGCCCTGTGAAAAGTTTCTGACGTAACGCCCTACCCATTACGCCCAGTTCAATTTCCACTCGGCTTGTACACGACGCAAATTTCGTCAACTCGGAGAGTACAATGCGCTATCACAAGGCGTCGGAAATCAGCCCGCTCGAGGCCAGATACATCATTGAGCACTTCACAGACACGCTAAATGACTGCGTGGTTATCGAACATTACGGCCAGTGGTTTGACATACGGAACATGACCGGCCCGGAGGTCGATGCTTTCATCAATGATCTGGGCCGGTCCAGACTGGCGGATGAGACGGCCGGCTTGATCATTCCCCACTAAATCGTACCAGGTCAGTAAGCGACCGCGATTTCCAGCTATTGCCGGTGAACTCCTGTTTGCGCACGATTGACGCCACTACCAACGGCGCGATTGCCCTCAAGCGCGACGGCACCATGTCCGTAATGGGTCAAACAGGCGGCCTGCCTTACCGCATACAATCGGCCGCTGTCGGAGACAGCGGCCGATTGTTGTTTCAGCGGTGAGGGCGAGTGCGCCGACTACACGTCCAGGTTTGCCACCGACAGTGCGTTTTCCTGGATGAACTCGCGGCGGGGTTCGACGACGTCGCCCATCAGCTTGGAGAAGATCTCGTCGGCTTCGGCGAGGTCGCCGATCTTGACCTGCAGGAGCGTGCGGGAATCGCGCTGGAGCGTCGTTTCTGCGAGCTGGTCGGCGTTCATCTCGCCAAGGCCCTTGTAACGCTGCATCGAGATGCCCTTGCGGCCCGTCTCGTAAACGGCGGCAAGCAAATCGCGCGGGCCGTAGATATCGACGTTGCCGGTTTTGCGGCGCAGGACGCCCGGCTTGTCGTAAACCTCCATCAGACCCTCGATACGTTCGTGGATTCGACGGGCATCGAGTGAGTGCAGCAGCAAAGCGTCAAGCGCGTGCGCCTCGGTGACGCAACGGCCAGCTCCAACTTCGATGTCTGGGTTCACGGCAAGTGGGTGTATGCCGATGACGATGCCAGCGCCGCGGATCTGGGGTTGTTATATGTCGGCGCTGACTATCGCGTTAGCCCGAACCTGCTGCTTGGTTTTTTGACCCAGATTGACTGGGCCGGCGAGGAGGATATCGCGCAGGGCGCGGCCGCCGAAGGCAACGGCTGGTTGGCAGGCCCCTCCGTTGCGGTGCGCCTGCACGAACACCTGCTGTTTGATGGTCGCGGGGCCTAGGGCCGTTCTGACAATAAGGTCTCCCCGTTCAACACCTGCACAGACAGCTTTGTCGGCGAGCGCTGGCTCGTGAAAGGGCAATTTACGGGCGATTTCAGTTTTGATCATTGGATGTTCGAGCCTCATGTCGGGGTGATCTACTTCGAGGAGAAGCAGAAGAGCTATACCGACAGCTTGAACATATTCATTCCAAGCCAGACCGTGCCGTTGGGCCGGCTGACGTTCGGCCCCAAAATTTCGACGACAAATACGATCTCCAACGGCGCGGTATTGTCCCCCCATATCGGCCTCAAAGGGATTTGGGATTTTCGCGCTCCAAGCATCGTTGACATCAACAACGGCCTATCGGCTGTGGCGAACGAAGGATTGCGCGGGCGCACTGGCCAAGTGGTTTGGCGGTTCACGGTGAAGGGTTTTATGACGGCATCGGCGCCAGCGATTTTCAAGCGCATGGCGGCAGCGTAAAGATCGCCGTCCCGTTTTGATGGCCCGGCGAACGCTTGTCTTGGTGGGCGGCTGGAATCCACGGGCGCTTGAGCTACGGTTCGCTGCGCGAGCGGGCTGCCGCCCGCACCCGCTCGGGCTATGCTTCCCCCGAGCCCCCTCTTTTTGGGGGGGAGGGTTATCGGAATTGAGTGAGGGTTCGGGATTGAGTGGCGTTGGTCTGCGATGGGCCGAATTCACACCTGGGAGAGGTAAAGTCAGCGTCCCCAACGGACATCCACGACCATCTGTATCGTTGAGTGCGATGAATTTGCAGGAAGGCGGAACAAGACGCACTATGCCGATGGCATTTCGTCAGTCCAGACGCGAAACCCTTCGAGTTTGTTGGGCCCGAACGTCGTAACCATGGCGACGTCTGCAGCGTCGCGACCGCGGGCAATCAGTATTCGACCGACGCGAGGTTCATTGTTGCGAGGATCGAAAGTTACCCATTGGCCGCCGAGGTATACCTCGATCCAGGCCGCAAAATCTCCGGGAGGTAGTGGTTCAGGCGTACCGACGTCACTCAGGTATCCAGTGCAGTAACGCGCGGGCATGTTGAGAGCCCTGCAAAAAGCGATTGCGAGATGGGCGTAGTCCCGACAGACGCCAACACGTTCAACTTGGGCTTCGACAGCTGTGCGCGTTGATCGCGCTTCCCCGTAGTTAAATGAAATCCGATCGTGAACGTAATCGCAGATCGCCTGGACGCGGCCCAGACCAGGAACAAATTTCCCGAACAATTCCCAGCTCAGATCTAAGAGTTCGTCACTTTCGCAAAATCGGCTCGGTAGCAGAAAAATGATGGCATCGTTTGGAAGTTCTTCGACTGGAACCTGGCGGATATCCGCGGGAGCGGCATCAGGCTTTCCACTGTCTTGGATGGCGACATCTGTGTAGATCGTGACCTTCCCAGCGGGGGCAATCATTCGACTGCACCAGTTGCCGAACAAATCACGATAGCCGACGACTGCCGAGGCAGGAGCGATGAGCACGTTGTCAGCGTTGGCAAGGTCACTCGCCCGGCTGTAATGGACATTGAGCATCAACAAGCATGGCGTTGGCTGAGGAAACTCGTATCGGAACTCGTAGCCAATCCGGAACCCAATCATGCGTTCACATCTTCCTGCGTTATTTTCCTCGCATTCATGGTACAAGCACTAGCAGGTCGAACGCCCATTCCATAATCGAATGCCCCACGCCCCATCCGATTCTTGGATTTGGCTCAGGCATCTTCTTAGTGATTTTTCGTAATAATTCACAATCACTACATGCCAAGGCTCTAAACGCCTCAGTCACTGGGCCGAGCCGTCATGGTGAGGCGACAAGCGATGTCAATCGTGGTACTAGTATGTCTAATCGCAATAGCTGTGGTCTGGTGGTCCGGAAAATCGCGCGATTTTGGATAAATTCAAGCGCGACTAAGGACTCGCCAAACCTCTGAAATTACCCGTTTTATTGGTAAGGCTGATGGCGATTGCATTTCTCTGCGCCCATCGTTGAAATCCGGCAAGCGTGATTTCGGGCGTCGCTAAAGATTATTTCTCAGAAACCTGCTAATTACTGATCCCTTTCTCATCAATTGACAAGCCGCAAAACGCGCAGTGGCTCGCTTCATTTCGCAAAAAAACGTCCTTCTTAAAGGGTCAAATCAAGCCGATCCGGGTTCGCACCTGAGCCCGATAACTGGAACTTCCGATCCAGCTAACCTGCAACGAATTTGATGCGCGTAATCAGGTGAAGTTCGGGCTTGTTCCGCAAAATGTTGGGCAGGTATCCTAACCTGAAATTGGAGTATCGCATGGCAACACACAGCTTCCGAGTTGGCCAGACCGTCAACTTCACTCCTGGCAAGACTGGGATGCCCGTCTCGTCCCGCGAATACACGATCCTCCGCCTCATCCCCGCAGAAGGCGGCCAGAACCAATATCGTATTAAGGGTATAGCAGAAACATTTGAACGCATGGCGAAAGAAAACGAGTTATCCAAAAAATGAGCGAACGCTTGCGAGACCCCGGCCGCCAATCGTACCGACGCAGCCACGCCCAAATGACGCTCTTTCAGTAAAACCGAGCACCCAAGGCGCCACCCATGAAATGCTGTGCGGTTAAATACTGGCGGCGACGCGGGAAATCCACGGCACCATTTGCGTTGCTTGGCTTGACTAAGGCGTTACCTTGAAGTGCAACTAATGGATCGTCGTTACTGCAAAAATACGGATTCCAATAAAACCCGCTTTCACGAAATAAAAAACGGTGCCCATTGCAATTTTCTTGCAAGGACACGATATCAAAGGGGCGGTAGATTTCCGCTGATGAATTGAAAGGCATTTCGAATGTCATTTAAGAACTTTTCTTCTAGCAATAATTCTGCGCCAGTTGCAGCCACGGAGCCACCGAAGGCTGCACCGGTTACGACGACCGCCGCACCAGCACCGGTAGAAAAGCCGGCTCAAATCAAGCCCGCACCAAAGCCATAATCGTTGCTTCGGAGAGTGCAGCTTCACACATCTCCATTTTGATTCTCGCCGTGAGTTCCATGTCCTGAGGTGAAAAATTACACAGCGCGCGACGAGAGAGTCGTCGCCGCTGCCCTACTTTTCGACACGAACCGGCCGCGAACGGCCTGACCGGTTGAATTCACTCACCTGAACTTTTTGCCCCCGCGAATTGTTCCGGCCAGCCGGCGCTGGCGCGGCTAATTCCGCGTGGTTCTTCGGCATGAGGCTTCGACCAAGCAAAGCAGAACCGGCCAGAGAAATTTCTAGGAGGAACCTGGAACGATGGATTCAATCAGAACGCAAGACTTTAAGCCCTTCATTTTCGTTTTTGCATCGGTCCTTCTTGTGTTGCCCGCAGGAATAGCTCCTGCCCTCGGCGACAGACAGATTCCACCGCCGAATGCACAAACCAGCGATTCGAGTAGGGGCTGGGAGTGCGCCTCAGGCTTCCGGGAAAAATACGGAACATGCGTCGATGCAGCAGCACCAGAAAATTCGTTTCCAACGAAGTCAGCATTTGGAAAAGGATGGCGATGCAGCTTCGGCTTCAAGGAAAATGACCGGGAATGCGTAGCGATCGAAATCCCCCCAAACGCCTATCTGACCTCGTTCGGTGACCGATGGGAGTGCGACCGTGGTTTCCGTAAATCAAACGACAACTGCCTACCCATAGTGGTCCCCGAAAACGGCTACCTAGCCGTCTCATTCTACGGGACGGGTTGGGATTGTGAACGGAATTTCCGCGCCAAGAAGGACAAATGCCTCGCAATCCAAGTTCCCGAGAACGGGCACTTGGACAACTCCACGTTTGGCTCCGGCTGGAAGTGCGACCGTGGTTTTCGCGCGGACAACAACCTTTGCAAGGCAATCTCGGTTCCACAGAACGGTTACTTCGTTGATGAGACGTATGGGGCTGGCTGGAAGTGCAACAGAGGGTTTCGCGCAAGCGGCAATGCCTGCCTGTCGCTTAACGTACCCGAGAATGGCTATCTCGTAGACGGCTCCTACGGCGACGGCTGGACGTGCGAACGCGGGTTCAAGAAAGACAAAGGTGCCTGCACCTCCATCGCGATCCCGGAAAACGCCCATCTGGCTTACTCCGGCGACAAGTGGGAATGCGACAGCCCATTTCGGCGACTGGAAACGAAGTGCGTTCTCTAATGGAAATGTATGGTGCTTTAAGAAATCGCGCCCCTATGAACTCAGATTAAAAAGCAATTCCAATGCGTTCGCGCACACCCCAAAATTACCGGATCAACTCAGAAAATGTCTACAATCCAGAATTCAAGGACGGCCCCTGGCCCATACCACATAGCAAAAGTGCCAAGAGTCGAAGCACTGACAGCACTCCAGAACCCCAATCCGGTGAGAAGGAACCGCGCAAGAGCCATTGTGTATTGCGAAGGAAATTTCGGAGCAATCGACGGCAAAACGGCGAACGGCCTCATCCGCCATTCTGAAGTGTACGATATCGTCTCTGTAATCGACAGCGAGAAGGCCGGCCTGAACTCGGGGTTGGTCCTTGGCGAATCTAGAAATGATATTCCGATCCTGCCCGATCTTGCAGGCTCAGTTACTCACGGCGGCATCCCTGATTATTTCATTATCGGAACGGCGCCTGCGAGCGGACGCCTCTCGGCAAAGGAACGCGCAGTTGTCCTGCAGGCAATCAACCTCGGCATAAACATCGTCAGCGGCCTTCATGAGTTCCTGAACGACGATCCTGAATTTGCCGCAGCGGGCGCCAGAAACAACATTGTCATCAGGGACGTCCGACGGCCACGCGCGGCAAAGCAACTCCGCTTGTTCAGCGGTCGGATCAGCGAGGTCAACTGCCCCCGCATTGCTGTTCTTGGAACGGATTGCGCAATAGGAAAACGCACGACTGCTACTATCCTGACGCGCGCGCTCAACGAACGTGGCCTGAAGTCCGTTCTCGTGGGAACCGGTCAGACCGGCCTTATCCAAGGCGCGCGATACGGAATTGCACTCGATGCGATCCCCTCCCAGTTCTGCTCAGGAGAACTGGAGGCCACGATGGTCGAAGCGTTCGAGCGCGAATCCCCGGATGTCATCGTCATCGAAGGGCAAGGCGCCCTCAGCCATCCCGCATTTTCGACTTCGGCACTAATCCTGCGGGGGTGCGCGCCCGATGGGGTGATCCTTCAACACGCCCCCGGGCGAACGCATCGTTGCGACTTTGACAACATGAAGATGCCGGCACCTTCCAGCGAGATAAACTTGATCCAGACATTCGCGGATACGAAAGTCATCGGGGTCACCTTGAACCATGAAAACATGACTGACGACGAAGTCGAAAGCGCGATTGCGCGCTACGAGACCGAGCTCCGCCTGCCGGTCACCGACGCTTTGAGCCGCTCTCCAGATCGCCTCGTAGATATGGTGCTTGGGGCCTATCCGGAGCTAACCAAGAAGCTGGCCAAGCGAACGCAATGACAGCGCCACGCTTGGAGATCGACCTCGACAAGATATTCGATAACGCTCAGATGCTCGTCGCCGCGTTGAACCGCAAAGGCATTGGGGTCACGGGAGTAACGAAGTCGGTACAAGGTTGGCCGGAGATCGCCCGTGTCTTCGTTCGCGCCGGCGTTCAGAGATTGGGCGATGCGCGCATTGAAAACGTCGAGAAAATGCGCAATGCCGGGCTCCAATCGCCGGTATTCCTCATTCGATCGCCGATGATTAGCCAGGCAAAGCGCGTTGTTCGGGAAGCTGACGTTAGCTTCAATACTGAAATCGAGGTTATCAGAGCGCTTTCAGCGGCCGCGGTGGTCCAGGGTGCGGTCCACGGTGTCGTACTGATGGTCGAACTCGGAGATCTTCGGGAAGGAATTATGCCAGGAGACCTGATTGATACGGTTCGTCGAACGATCAATTTTCCGGGCATCGAACTCAAGGGCATTGGCACCAACCTAGCCTGCCGCAGCGGCGTTTGCCCGGACGAAAGAAACATGAGCGAACTGTCCAACCTTGCGAATTCGGTCGAAGATACGTTTGATAGGGTGCTCGACATTGTGTCGGGTGGTAATTCAGCCAACATCGAGTGGGCGCTAAGCGGAGCCGATACCGGCCGCGTGAATGATTTGAGGCTCGGCGAAGCAATTCTTTTTGGTCGCGAGGCACTTCAGCGGCGTCCCATAGCGGGTTTACACACGGATGCTATTTCAGTAGTCGCCGAAATAATCGAATCTAAGGAAAAGCCATCGAGGCCTTGGGGTACTTTGGCTCAGAATGCTTTTGGAGAAACGTCTCAAATACGAGATCGAGGTATGATCTCACAGGCTCTAGCAGCCATCGGGCGGCACGACATTGATCCGATCGGCTTGGTACCGCGCGGCGGCATTGAGATCCTCGGGGCCAGCAGCGATCACTTGATACTGGATGCAGGCAAGAACCCTTTGCCAGTTGGTTCCGAAGTCACCTTTGACGCGAACTACAGCTCACTTATCCGAGCGATGGTCTCGCCTTCCGTCACCAAATTCATGAAGTCTGACAGGACGCCTCAACTCCCGTGCTGAAATCCACTGGAAAGCCCTGTGAAAAGTTTCTGACGTAACGCCCTACCCATTACGCCCAGTTCAATTTCCACTCGGCTTGTACACGACGCAAATTTCGTCAACTCGGAGAGTACAATGCGCTATCACAAGGCGTCGGAAATCAGCCCGCTCGAGGCCAGATACATCATTGAGCACTTCACAGACACGCTAAATGACTGCGTGGTTATCGAACATTACGGCCAGTGGTTTGACATACGGAACATGACCGGCCCGGAGGTCGATGCTTTCATCAATGATCTGGGCCGGTCCAGACTGGCGGATGAGACGGCCGGCTTGATCATTCCCCACTAAATCGTACCAGGTCAGTAAGCGACCGCGATTTCCAGCTATTGCCGGTGAACTCCTGTTTGCGCACGATTGACGCCACTACCAACGGCGCGATTGCCCTCAAGCGCGACGGCACCATGTCCGTAATGGGTCAAACAGGCGGCCTGCCTTACCGCATACAATCGGCCGCTGTCGGAGACAGCGGCCGATTGTTGTTTCAGCGGTGAGGGCGAGTGCGCCGACTACACGTCCAGGTTTGCCACCGACAGTGCGTTTTCCTGGATGAACTCGCGGCGGGGTTCGACGACGTCGCCCATCAGCTTGGAGAAGATCTCGTCGGCTTCGGCGAGGTCGCCGATCTTGACCTGCAGGAGCGTGCGGGAATCGCGCTGGAGCGTCGTTTCTGCGAGCTGGTCGGCGTTCATCTCGCCAAGGCCCTTGTAACGCTGCATCGAGATGCCCTTGCGGCCCGTCTCGTAAACGGCGGCAAGCAAATCGCGCGGGCCGTAGATATCGACGTTGCCGGTTTTGCGGCGCAGGACGCCCGGCTTGTCGTAAACCTCCATCAGACCCTCGATACGTTCGTGGATTCGACGGGCATCGAGTGAGTGCAGCAGCAAAGCGTCAAGCGCGTGCGCCTCGGTGACGCAACGGCCAGCTCCAACTTCGATGTCTGGGTTCACGGCAAGTGGGTGTATGCCGATGACGATGCCAGCGCCGCGGATCTGGGGTTGTTATATGTCGGCGCTGACTATCGCGTTAGCCCGAACCTGCTGCTTGGTTTTTTGACCCAGATTGACTGGGCCGGCGAGGAGGATATCGCGCAGGGCGCGGCCGCCGAAGGCAACGGCTGGTTGGCAGGCCCCTCCGTTGCGGTGCGCCTGCACGAACACCTGCTGTTTGATGGTCGCGGGGCCTAGGGCCGTTCTGACAATAAGGTCTCCCCGTTCAACACCTGCACAGACAGCTTTGTCGGCGAGCGCTGGCTCGTGAAAGGGCAATTTACGGGCGATTTCAGTTTTGATCATTGGATGTTCGAGCCTCATGTCGGGGTGATCTACTTCGAGGAGAAGCAGAAGAGCTATACCGACAGCTTGAACATATTCATTCCAAGCCAGACCGTGCCGTTGGGCCGGCTGACGTTCGGCCCCAAAATTTCGACGACAAATACGATCTCCAACGGCGCGGTATTGTCCCCCCATATCGGCCTCAAAGGGATTTGGGATTTTCGCGCTCCAAGCATCGTTGACATCAACAACGGCCTATCGGCTGTGGCGAACGAAGGATTGCGCGGGCGCACTGGCCAAGTGGTTTGGCGGTTCACGGTGAAGGGTTTTATGACGGCATCGGCGCCAGCGATTTTCAAGCGCATGGCGGCAGCGTAAAGATCGCCGTCCCGTTTTGATGGCCCGGCGAACGCTTGTCTTGGTGGGCGGCTGGAATCCACGGGCGCTTGAGCTACGGTTCGCTGCGCGAGCGGGCTGCCGCCCGCACCCGCTCGGGCTATGCTTCCCCCGAGCCCCCTCTTTTTGGGGGGGAGGGTTATCGGAATTGAGTGAGGGTTCGGGATTGAGTGGCGTTGGTCTGCGATGGGCCGAATTCACACCTGGGAGAGGTAAAGTCAGCGTCCCCAACGGACATCCACGACCATCTGTATCGTTGAGTGCGATGAATTTGCAGGAAGGCGGAACAAGACGCACTATGCCGATGGCATTTCGTCAGTCCAGACGCGAAACCCTTCGAGTTTGTTGGGCCCGAACGTCGTAACCATGGCGACGTCTGCAGCGTCGCGACCGCGGGCAATCAGTATTCGACCGACGCGAGGTTCATTGTTGCGAGGATCGAAAGTTACCCATTGGCCGCCGAGGTATACCTCGATCCAGGCCGCAAAATCTCCGGGAGGTAGTGGTTCAGGCGTACCGACGTCACTCAGGTATCCAGTGCAGTAACGCGCGGGCATGTTGAGAGCCCTGCAAAAAGCGATTGCGAGATGGGCGTAGTCCCGACAGACGCCAACACGTTCAACTTGGGCTTCGACAGCTGTGCGCGTTGATCGCGCTTCCCCGTAGTTAAATGAAATCCGATCGTGAACGTAATCGCAGATCGCCTGGACGCGGCCCAGACCAGGAACAAATTTCCCGAACAATTCCCAGCTCAGATCTAAGAGTTCGTCACTTTCGCAAAATCGGCTCGGTAGCAGAAAAATGATGGCATCGTTTGGAAGTTCTTCGACTGGAACCTGGCGGATATCCGCGGGAGCGGCATCAGGCTTTCCACTGTCTTGGATGGCGACATCTGTGTAGATCGTGACCTTCCCAGCGGGGGCAATCATTCGACTGCACCAGTTGCCGAACAAATCACGATAGCCGACGACTGCCGAGGCAGGAGCGATGAGCACGTTGTCAGCGTTGGCAAGGTCACTCGCCCGGCTGTAATGGACATTGAGCATCAACAAGCATGGCGTTGGCTGAGGAAACTCGTATCGGAACTCGTAGCCAATCCGGAACCCAATCATGCGTTCACATCTTCCTGCGTTATTTTCCTCGCATTCATGGTACAAGCACTAGCAGGTCGAACGCCCATTCCATAATCGAATGCCCCACGCCCCATCCGATTCTTGGATTTGGCTCAGGCATCTTCTTAGTGATTTTTCGTAATAATTCACAATCACTACATGCCAAGGCTCTAAACGCCTCAGTCACTGGGCCGAGCCGTCATGGTGAGGCGACAAGCGATGTCAATCGTGGTACTAGTATGTCTAATCGCAATAGCTGTGGTCTGGTGGTCCGGAAAATCGCGCGATTTTGGATAAATTCAAGCGCGACTAAGGACTCGCCAAACCTCTGAAATTACCCGTTTTATTGGTAAGGCTGATGGCGATTGCATTTCTCTGCGCCCATCGTTGAAATCCGGCAAGCGTGATTTCGGGCGTCGCTAAAGATTATTTCTCAGAAACCTGCTAATTACTGATCCCTTTCTCATCAATTGACAAGCCGCAAAACGCGCAGTGGCTCGCTTCATTTCGCAAAAAAACGTCCTTCTTAAAGGGTCAAATCAAGCCGATCCGGGTTCGCACCTGAGCCCGATAACTGGAACTTCCGATCCAGCTAACCTGCAACGAATTTGATGCGCGTAATCAGGTGAAGTTCGGGCTTGTTCCGCAAAATGTTGGGCAGGTATCCTAACCTGAAATTGGAGTATCGCATGGCAACACACAGCTTCCGAGTTGGCCAGACCGTCAACTTCACTCCTGGCAAGACTGGGATGCCCGTCTCGTCCCGCGAATACACGATCCTCCGCCTCATCCCCGCAGAAGGCGGCCAGAACCAATATCGTATTAAGGGTATAGCAGAAACATTTGAACGCATGGCGAAAGAAAACGAGTTATCCAAAAAATGAGCGAACGCTTGCGAGACCCCGGCCGCCAATCGTACCGACGCAGCCACGCCCAAATGACGCTCTTTCAGTAAAACCGAGCACCCAAGGCGCCACCCATGAAATGCTGTGCGGTTAAATACTGGCGGCGACGCGGGAAATCCACGGCACCATTTGCGTTGCTTGGCTTGACTAAGGCGTTACCTTGAAGTGCAACTAATGGATCGTCGTTACTGCAAAAATACGGATTCCAATAAAACCCGCTTTCACGAAATAAAAAACGGTGCCCATTGCAATTTTCTTGCAAGGACACGATATCAAAGGGGCGGTAGATTTCCGCTGATGAATTGAAAGGCATTTCGAATGTCATTTAAGAACTTTTCTTCTAGCAATAATTCTGCGCCAGTTGCAGCCACGGAGCCACCGAAGGCTGCACCGGTTACGACGACCGCCGCACCAGCACCGGTAGAAAAGCCGGCTCAAATCAAGCCCGCACCAAAGCCATAATCGTTGCTTCGGAGAGTGCAGCTTCACACATCTCCATTTTGATTCTCGCCGTGAGTTCCATGTCCTGAGGTGAAAAATTACACAGCGCGCGACGAGAGAGTCGTCGCCGCTGCCCTACTTTTCGACACGAACCGGCCGCGAACGGCCTGACCGGTTGAATTCACTCACCTGAACTTTTTGCCCCCGCGAATTGTTCCGGCCAGCCGGCGCTGGCGCGGCTAATTCCGCGTGGTTCTTCGGCATGAGGCTTCGACCAAGCAAAGCAGAACCGGCCAGAGAAATTTCTAGGAGGAACCTGGAACGATGGATTCAATCAGAACGCAAGACTTTAAGCCCTTCATTTTCGTTTTTGCATCGGTCCTTCTTGTGTTGCCCGCAGGAATAGCTCCTGCCCTCGGCGACAGACAGATTCCACCGCCGAATGCACAAACCAGCGATTCGAGTAGGGGCTGGGAGTGCGCCTCAGGCTTCCGGGAAAAATACGGAACATGCGTCGATGCAGCAGCACCAGAAAATTCGTTTCCAACGAAGTCAGCATTTGGAAAAGGATGGCGATGCAGCTTCGGCTTCAAGGAAAATGACCGGGAATGCGTAGCGATCGAAATCCCCCCAAACGCCTATCTGACCTCGTTCGGTGACCGATGGGAGTGCGACCGTGGTTTCCGTAAATCAAACGACAACTGCCTACCCATAGTGGTCCCCGAAAACGGCTACCTAGCCGTCTCATTCTACGGGACGGGTTGGGATTGTGAACGGAATTTCCGCGCCAAGAAGGACAAATGCCTCGCAATCCAAGTTCCCGAGAACGGGCACTTGGACAACTCCACGTTTGGCTCCGGCTGGAAGTGCGACCGTGGTTTTCGCGCGGACAACAACCTTTGCAAGGCAATCTCGGTTCCACAGAACGGTTACTTCGTTGATGAGACGTATGGGGCTGGCTGGAAGTGCAACAGAGGGTTTCGCGCAAGCGGCAATGCCTGCCTGTCGCTTAACGTACCCGAGAATGGCTATCTCGTAGACGGCTCCTACGGCGACGGCTGGACGTGCGAACGCGGGTTCAAGAAAGACAAAGGTGCCTGCACCTCCATCGCGATCCCGGAAAACGCCCATCTGGCTTACTCCGGCGACAAGTGGGAATGCGACAGCCCATTTCGGCGACTGGAAACGAAGTGCGTTCTCTAATGGAAATGTATGGTGCTTTAAGAAATCGCGCCCCTATGAACTCAGATTAAAAAGCAATTCCAATGCGTTCGCGCACACCCCAAAATTACCGGATCAACTCAGAAAATGTCTACAATCCAGAATTCAAGGACGGCCCCTGGCCCATACCACATAGCAAAAGTGCCAAGAGTCGAAGCACTGACAGCACTCCAGAACCCCAATCCGGTGAGAAGGAACCGCGCAAGAGCCATTGTGTATTGCGAAGGAAATTTCGGAGCAATCGACGGCAAAACGGCGAACGGCCTCATCCGCCATTCTGAAGTGTACGATATCGTCTCTGTAATCGACAGCGAGAAGGCCGGCCTGAACTCGGGGTTGGTCCTTGGCGAATCTAGAAATGATATTCCGATCCTGCCCGATCTTGCAGGCTCAGTTACTCACGGCGGCATCCCTGATTATTTCATTATCGGAACGGCGCCTGCGAGCGGACGCCTCTCGGCAAAGGAACGCGCAGTTGTCCTGCAGGCAATCAACCTCGGCATAAACATCGTCAGCGGCCTTCATGAGTTCCTGAACGACGATCCTGAATTTGCCGCAGCGGGCGCCAGAAACAACATTGTCATCAGGGACGTCCGACGGCCACGCGCGGCAAAGCAACTCCGCTTGTTCAGCGGTCGGATCAGCGAGGTCAACTGCCCCCGCATTGCTGTTCTTGGAACGGATTGCGCAATAGGAAAACGCACGACTGCTACTATCCTGACGCGCGCGCTCAACGAACGTGGCCTGAAGTCCGTTCTCGTGGGAACCGGTCAGACCGGCCTTATCCAAGGCGCGCGATACGGAATTGCACTCGATGCGATCCCCTCCCAGTTCTGCTCAGGAGAACTGGAGGCCACGATGGTCGAAGCGTTCGAGCGCGAATCCCCGGATGTCATCGTCATCGAAGGGCAAGGCGCCCTCAGCCATCCCGCATTTTCGACTTCGGCACTAATCCTGCGGGGGTGCGCGCCCGATGGGGTGATCCTTCAACACGCCCCCGGGCGAACGCATCGTTGCGACTTTGACAACATGAAGATGCCGGCACCTTCCAGCGAGATAAACTTGATCCAGACATTCGCGGATACGAAAGTCATCGGGGTCACCTTGAACCATGAAAACATGACTGACGACGAAGTCGAAAGCGCGATTGCGCGCTACGAGACCGAGCTCCGCCTGCCGGTCACCGACGCTTTGAGCCGCTCTCCAGATCGCCTCGTAGATATGGTGCTTGGGGCCTATCCGGAGCTAACCAAGAAGCTGGCCAAGCGAACGCAATGACAGCGCCACGCTTGGAGATCGACCTCGACAAGATATTCGATAACGCTCAGATGCTCGTCGCCGCGTTGAACCGCAAAGGCATTGGGGTCACGGGAGTAACGAAGTCGGTACAAGGTTGGCCGGAGATCGCCCGTGTCTTCGTTCGCGCCGGCGTTCAGAGATTGGGCGATGCGCGCATTGAAAACGTCGAGAAAATGCGCAATGCCGGGCTCCAATCGCCGGTATTCCTCATTCGATCGCCGATGATTAGCCAGGCAAAGCGCGTTGTTCGGGAAGCTGACGTTAGCTTCAATACTGAAATCGAGGTTATCAGAGCGCTTTCAGCGGCCGCGGTGGTCCAGGGTGCGGTCCACGGTGTCGTACTGATGGTCGAACTCGGAGATCTTCGGGAAGGAATTATGCCAGGAGACCTGATT
>CAYGRH010000038.1:0-15512 GCA_964352165.1 uncultured Hyphomicrobiaceae bacterium
CCGGCCCATCGAGTGTTCCGGCCCATCGAGTGTTCCGGCCCATCGAGTGTTCCGGCCCATCGAGTGTTCCGGTTCCGACATTTGCCCCCACTTGCAACACCCATCCGAGCAAATGTCGGCACCACAAGGAACACGAGAAGGCATTGATCCTAGTGTTGCGTGACGATCGCGCCCGTTAGGGGCCGTTTGTGTCCGTGCCATACATTCCCGTTCCGATCACATGGAGAAGACACCGCATGTCGAGCTCTAACTCCGACGAACCCAGCGATTTCGACGAATTGCAAGACCGCAAGCAGCGTGATGACGATGATCGAGAGCAACAGTCGCAGGACGTCGAAGAGCATCATCGGCTTGCGGCAGCATCAGTGTTCGAGATCATCCGAGCAGAAGGCGAAAGTGAATTGGCGCGGGGACTTCCTGCGCTGTGGTGGTCAGGGTTCGCCGCAGGCCTATCGATCGGTTTTTCCGTGCTCAGCGAAGCCTATCTTGCCGCGCACTTGCCCGATGCACCCTGGAAGCCGCTGGTCGACAATCTTGGGTATTCGGTTGGGTTTGTGATCGTCATCATGGCACGGCAACAGCTATTTACTGAGAACACGCTGACAGCCGTTCTACCCGCCATAACGCGAGGGACTCCGTTCTGGTATCTGGTGCTGCTGCGGCTGTGGGGGATTGTTCTCCTGGCCAACCTTGTCGGCTGCCTGATTTTTTCCGCCTTCATTGCTTACGGCGGAGTGCTGTCCAACGAGGTCGCAGAGGCTGTCACTCACATCGCCACTCACCTGATGTCGTTCCCGCCCGAGCAGATGTTCCTGCGGGGCATCATGGCGGGCTGGCTGATCGCTGCGCTCGTATGGATGCTACCCTCCGCGGAAGGCAACGAGTTTCTGGTGATCGTATTGATGACCTACCTCATCGCGCTTGGTGAGTTCACACACGTCATCGCGGGATCTGCTGAAGCCTTTTATCTGATGTGGCTGGGTGCTGCGGACCTACAGCAGGTCTTCTTCGGCTTCCTGATCCCAACGCTGCTTGGCAACGTGTTTGGCGGCACCGTTCTATTCGGTGTTTTGAGCTACGCCCAGGTCCGCGAGGAAATTCCTGACGGCGGCCGCCGCACAAACCGATAAGATCTTGCCTCACAACGCGACGCCGGATGAGGCACGGAACACGAGACGGCCGATTGCCTAGCAGTCGGCCGCCTTCGTTATGCGGGTTATGGTGACCAGCTGGATCGGAGTCGGTGCCTCAGAAAGGAAACTTGTTGAGTTGCCAACTTGTGTTGCGCTTCGCGAGAGTGGGGTTCGCGGATACCTCCGCTCATGAAGAGATATCCAGGCCGGCAGAAACGAAAAACCCGACAGCCTTGAGGAGGCTGACGGGTGCGGATCTCTTTGTGGGCTCGTGAGCTACCGTGTTGGTGCCGCTGGGCCTTTTCGGGGAAAATGCCCCTCGCTTACCAGGCATCGCCTCGCAGCAGACTTCAAGCCACGATGGCCCGCAACATCCAGATCGCTTTTTCGTGGAATGCCATACGGCCGACTAGCAGGTCGTGAGTGACGAAGTCGTTCGACTCCTCAGCATTCTTTGCGATCTTGCGGATGGCCTTCACCATGGCCTCATGATCGTCGATGAGATCTTCAACCATCGCTTCGGCAGACACTGCTTTCGAGGCTTCCTCGATGTCAGCCGTCTTGCTCATGCTTGCAAAGCTCAGCGGCGTGATCAGCCCAAGGGCACGGATGCGTTCGGCGAGTTCATCGGACGCTTTGAACAGGTCGTTGTAATGTTGTTCGGTCAGCTCGTGGATCGGCAGGAAGATCGGACCCACGACGTTCCAGTGATAGACGTGCGTCTTGACCAGCAGCAAGTATGTGTCGCCCAGGACCTGCCCGAGATCCTTGGCAATGCGCTCACGGTCCTTTGCAGGAATACCGGTATCGACGTCTTGTTTTTTGGGTGCTTTGGATACGGTAGCGACTATAGATGACATTGAATGCTCCTATTCGATTCTTGGGTATCATGCAGCTGTTAAGCACAGCCCAAGGCTGCCGACGCGAGTGCTCCGGCAGTCTTGGAGAAATTCAATGGGGTTAGAACGAAAACACAGACGCCAGAACGACTGCGACGAGAGCTGCCAAGGCAAGCGATACGAAAAGAACCACCGCCATTGTCGACGGCTTCGTTCCCTGACGGGCGTCGACGGCGCGTTTCACACGGCGCTCACCGTCCTTGCCTCCATTAAATTCGTTGCGATCGGTCTCGGTTTGGGATGTCGACATGAGATGTGCCCTCCTTTTGCTGCGATTGCGGATCAGCGAAACGTTGGTCGATACCGCTGAGATTGGAGCGATGTGCGATCCGTTGCGCTGTTGGAGGTAAAACAAATTAGGTCTGGAATTGGTTCCAACGTATTTATCGGCAATCATTCCGTGCTGCCGATTCCTGACCGATTAATTCGAGGCTGATCGAAAACGGGGCATGCATCGTGAGGTTCCTTGGTACGATGCATTCTGGAACGCGTATCAATTTCGGCCAACCGGCGTTCCGGCCATAATCAATGTATCGGACATGCTGTCCGGTCCGAAATCTTCGACTGGATCAAGATCAACCAATTGCGCCAGCCGCACCCTCGCGCGATTGACGCGGCTCTTGATCGTTCCCACGGCGCAGCCGGAAATCTCGGCGGCTTCTTCGTAACTGAACCCTTCTGCAGCGACCAGGATCAGCGCCTCGCGCTGCTCACCGGGCAATTTTGCCAATGCCGTCACGAGGTCTTGGATATCGACGTGATCCTGCTGTACGGGAGCGACGGCGAGCCGGCTTGAGTACTCATTGTCGGTGTCTGCGACCTCGCGCTTTACTTTGCGGAATTCCGAATAAAGCGTATTGCGAAGGATCGTGAACAGCCAAGCCTTCAGGTTCGTTCCTTCTTGAAAGCTCTCGAGCTTATTCCAGGCTTTGATGAGCGTTTCCTGCACAAGGTCGTCTGCGCGATCAACATTCCCGCACAAGGACACGGCGAATGCACGCAGGTTAGGAATTGAGTTGATGAGTTCGGTCTTCAATTTGTCAGAAGGCCCCATCAATCGCGCCCTCCATTGGAACCGTTGCTGGATGTTTTAGATGCAGGCCCAAGCGCCCCTTGAGCGTTCTGGAGGTCGGTCCGGTCGGAAATCGCGTCCTGGTCCAACTGATTGAGCAGATCCAACAGGCGTTTAGGGACAGGCTGTTCAATCATCCGCTGGTAAGATGCCTTCAACTTTTTGCCGACTTCCTTGACGGTTTCGCGGGGCAATTTCGGTCCCCGCGCGGACGCTGTTCTCGAAAAGTCGTTCTCGGTGTTGCCCACTTTTTTTGTTCCTCGGTTAGCTCGCCCGCGGCAGTTCAGAGCAGTTCGATCGCACATCGAGCTCTGTCGCGTTCTCAGCTTTACGCAGCGCAACTGATGCATGCTGAATTCACCGGCTTTTGCAGAATGACTGCGTCTCTCTGGCCTCTGACGCACTCCTCTTATGGGCAACGCCTTTCATTCGGTTTTGTTCCCGTGCCGCGCATTTTTCCGGGCTTCGTCTTGCGACGCCCATGCCGCCTATTGAGGCTTTAAAGCCCGCAGCGGTGCCCCCCTAAAAAGAACGGCCGCCGCGACCCATCGGGTTGCTGCAGCCGCTCGTTGTTCAGTGTAGCAAGCAGTGCCTGGCGCGGTTATCGAGAACCCATCCAGTCATCAACTTGCTTCTTGGCTTCTTCGCGAGCGATGCCGTAACGCTGCTGAATGAGGCCCTCCAGCTCTTCGCGATTGCCTTCGGCCTTATCGAGTTCGTCCTCAGTGAGATCGCCCCACTGCTGCTGGATCTGCCCCTTGTATTGCTTCCACTTTCCCTGGATTTGGTCCCAGTTCATGACCTTAGTCCTTTCTGGTTCAAACGCTCAGTCCAGACATTCATTCGCTGTGATGCTCTGCAGTCGAGCGTTAAGATGTTGTGGCTTGGTAGGCTGGCTCCGCGTGGTCAACCGATCCGGAGATGTGATTGCCCAGTCGTTCGAGCGGCTTTAAACGCTGCGGATTACCTGGTCGTCGTCGTGTCCGGCTTGCTGTCGCCCGACACACCTTCTTTCGCAGCCTGATAACCCTTCTTGACGCCTTCCTTGGCGGCCTCGTAGCCCTTCTGAGCACCTTCCTTGGCAGCTTCGTAGCCTTCCTGGGCGGTGTTCTTGGCGGCACCGTAGCCTTCCTTGGCCCGCTCTTTTCCGGCCTCGTAGCCTTCCTTCACGGTTTCCTTGGTTTCCTGATAGGTATCGGACGCTTTTTCCGAAGCCTGTTCGAGACGTTCGCTTACTGTTTTTTCGTCAGCCACTGTCAGTTCCGGGGCAGCAGCCAGTTGGTCGCGGGACAGGTCAACCATGACGACGTTGTTTCCCTTTTCGGAACTCGTCATCGTGACTGACGTGAACGGAACGGCGACGTTCTTTTCCCCGATGCCGAGGAAGCCTCCGACGCCTACAACGACGGCGTTGATCCGGCCATCCTTATCGATAAGAAAATCGTTGATGTCGCCGATCGTTTCCTTCGTGCCGTTTTTGACCGAAGCGCCCAACCAGCTTGTTGCGCGGGTGTCGCTCTTTACAGCCATCGTAATGAACTCCTTATTGCTGTTTGCTGTTTCTGATTTTCGCGATTCCGCAATTGCGGGACAGGCCACAGCCATTGCAAACACACTGGCAGCGATAATGGACCTCATAAAACATCTCCTTTATTGCTTCCACCTCACGCATAAACACGTCGTGGTCTGCGGGTGAAACGGTTTAGAGAACGTTTGGTTCCGTGGCACTCGGCAGGCAGCAATAATTTTTTTCGCCGAAACCCCCATTACCTGCCTGTTGGCCAATTTATATAGTGTGATGCCCCGCCGCTTGCGGGGAGCTGTTCAGCAGCCCAACCTTGAGTCATTTTGTTTATATCTTCCACGTCGCACTCCCACCCGTACTTGCTTAGGCGTCCGTTTCGGCCGCCTTTGCTGCGGAGAGTGGCTGCGGCATCGGATTCTTAATCTAGCTCGCTCGCGATGCATCACCGTTTGTTCGCGGCAGGCGTCACCATTGACTACTTCTTAAGTTACCCAAGCGATCCGAGCCGGGAAAAAAATTTTGCCGGGAACTTTTGGCTACGAAGTGAGTTAGAAGTTGATCCGAGGCAACTTTGTCCTGCGGGATGAATAGGGAACGAGATGGCCTCTGAAATATCGACGACTGACAACACGAATAACGACAGCGGAGTCGATCTGAGCGCGCTACTTAATGCGCTAGTCGAAAAGTCGGATGGCGATGAAGTGACAATTGCCACGCTGCTTGACGCATTTGGCAAAAAGACTTTTGGCCCCATGCTGCTCATTCCGGCCATTATTGCCGTCGCACCGACTGGCGCCATTCCCGGCATGTCAATTGTCACGGGAACAATCGTTCTACTCGTGTGCCTTCAAATGCTTATCGGGCGGGAGCATGTCTGGCTGCCTGAACGCATCACATCGTTCTCCTTTTCCCGAGAAAGTCTGAAGTCGTCGGTCGATAAGGCGCTGCCTTGGGCAAAGTGGCTGGATCAGTATGTGGGGCGCAGACTGACGCTTCTTGCAACATCGCCCGTCGACAATCTCGTTGCTGTGACGTGCGTGGTGCTCGCCTTGACGATGTATCCGCTCGCACTTGTTCCGTTTGCTGTTGCTATTCCGGGGAGTGCGATTGCTTTATTTGCTTTGGGCCTGACCCTGACTGACGGAGCATTGATTTCTGCCGGATACGGCCTTGCTGCCGGTGCGGGATACGCGGTTTTCTTGCTCCTTTGATATCGGGGCCTCCAGCGCGGACTTCTTACGCCACGTCCCAATATAAGGCGTGCATCGAAGTGACGCCATTTCGTCGGAGCGAGGACCGACTTGGGTGAATGGCGCGGTCGCGCATTCAGCTCGTGAATAGATCCCACTGTGTCGTCGGTTTTCTTGTTCCTGACCCGCTGAGGGCGGGTCGCACCACAAATTTTCGCAACAGATGAGGGAACACAACGGGCGGATGCACGTTGCACTTCGGATGGCACGTCGACGCGCCAAGGCGCAATTTCAGTATTTGTCAGGGTGAGATCAGCGGCGGGCAAACTGTCGGCTACGGCTTGCTCAGTCACTCACTGATGAACCCGCGCTCCGAGTGCCGAGTGACGAAGCAACGAAGGCGATCCAGCCAACCGGAGTTCTCAATGATCCATGTGCCAACACATACTCTCTTTGCCATCGTTTTCGGTGGGGCTGTTCTCGCGGTCACGGTAATGACGTCTCCGCTTCCCGCACAAACACCTGGCTCCGAAGTTGGAAACGAATTGCGTGCCGCTGGTGCCTTCGCGGCTATCGTGGATGACAAGGCCAGGGCTGCAGCCATTTTTTCCGAGATGGGCAAGGTGATCCAGCATCCGCGTTGTCTCAACTGCCATCCGAAAGGCGATACCCCGACCCAGAACGAAGCGATGCATCCGCATAGGCCGCCTGTTTTGCGTGGGCCCGACACGTTCGGTGCGCCCGGCATGCGTTGCACAACCTGCCACGGTTCGAAGAACTTCGATTACGTAGCAGCTGAGGGTTCCATCCCCGGTAATGACGTGTGGCACCTAGCCCCGGCTTCCATGGGTTGGCAGGGCGCGTCGCTTTCGGAAATTTGCGAGCAGATCAAAGATCAGGATCGCAACGGCGGCCGCTCACTTGCCGACTTGGTCGAGCACAACGCCAGCGACGGTTTGGTTGGATGGGGCTGGGAGCCAGGACAGGGCCGCGAGGCCGTTCCGGGATCGCAAACCCTATTTGGCGAACTGACAAAAGCATGGGTCGATGCTGGCGCGCATTGCCCGTGACGTCGGCGAGGCTTTTTTTTCGGAACGGGTAGGAAGCTTGCAACGCTTCTTTGTCTGTTCCAGAGGGTGCGCCAGTTGCGAGACTGAGCGCAAGCCGTTTCGGCTCGAGGTCGGTATTGATTGGATAGCGATAGTCATGACCGAACCGCTCGATTTCTCGCCGACCGTTCATGACGGTGCTGTGTCGTCGGATGAAGACGGGCCAGTCATCGTCCCTACTGAATCGGGTCGCCGATCAATCGCGATTACGGGAAAATTTATCCTTTTGACCTTCTACGCTGTCTACTTCACAGCGGCGAATGTGGCGAACGGGGCCGCGATTTTTTTCCGCATCCAAGAACGCGCAAAGTCCGTTCGCGCCCCGATGGAAAAGCTGAATCACTCCGAGCCGTTTTGATGTTGATACCGTCGTGATTAGCTGGGGAGTTACCGTTAAACCTGCCGCACCATTGTCAAATCGAAGGCTGGTTCAGCTACCGCGTTGCGACAGCGGTTGCACCTGTTCGAGAAGGAGAGTTCTGAGGCCCCACGCTGAGGCCAAGCAATCAGACTCAAAGAAAAGATCTTTAATAAATCCAAATTTGATAATTGGCGGAGAGGGGGGGATTCGAACCCCCGATACGGTTGCCCGTATGCCGGTTTTCGAGACCGGTGCTTTCAACCACTCAGCCACCTCTCCATCGCTGCGAAAAACCGATCGTGCCGCGGGCCGTCAAATCAATGGCCGGGACAACGTGGAAAGCGCCAGGCGCTCCAATTTTTTCTAGGCCTCAATCGCTGCTGCCCCGGAGTGGGATCGGGATGCAGTCTGTCGGGCGTTTTTTGCAGGCGAGGCGCGGTGATACGCGAGGCGGCGCGGGGATGCAAGGGGGCTTTGATCGCAGGACAGGCACTCATGCACACCGGCATGCGCACTGACGATGACTTGCATATGCGGGCATGAGCCCAACGGCAGCTTTTAGGATACTCGTGAAATCATTGTAGCGCAGGGTCTTGAAGATGAGACGAACACTGCTATCTTCAATCCAGATTTCAACAACTGGAAGGAGGTGATCCAATGTCGAGTGAGAACTTCGGGCTGATCAGTAAGTCTGGATGCACACGCGCGGACATGGAGCAACCTCCGGTTTGGCTGTGATGCATCGGGGTCTTTGCTGACCCGGGCTGATCTGATCAGCTAGTCTCACGGAAAGGGTCGCGGTTCGCCGCGGCCCTTTTTGTGTTTCGGGGAGCAGTGGCTCTTTTCGCGTGGGCTCCCGGCTCAACATGCCCCCGCAACCGCAAGTGCCATTCTGTGACCGGCGTCAGGCCCGCAAAATAGGGGCCTGACGGGGAAAGCTGCAATTGACATTCGCGCCTGCCTCAATCATAAAACCCGCTGTCGCGCTGGTTTTAGGGCCAGACGCGCAAGAGGTGCTGCCCGAGGCCGTAGCTGGCGCGCTCCCAGGTGGAGCTGCCAATTGGCTGCCAAAGACCGCTCAGACCCTTGAAATGGATGAGAAAACCGGTTTTCCGGGGCGTCTTCCGTTTCATGTCGCAAGCGGCGCCACAGGGCGCGGATAACCGAGCGATCAGCCTGATCCCCGCGGGAAGCTGGATTGGGAAACGCTCTATATTACGAAGGCTTAAGCCATGTACGCGGTCATCAAGACGGGCGGCAAGCAATACCGCGTCGCCCAGGACGAAGTTATCAAAGTCGAGAAGCTCGCAGGCGACGACGGCTCGACAATCGAATTTTCGGACGTGCTCATGGTCGGCGAAGGCGAAAGCGTCAAGGTCGGCACGCCATTTGTTGCCGGTGCCAAGGTCACGGCTGAACTGGTGCAGCAGACCCGCGGACCCAAGGTCATCGCGTTCAAGAAGCGCCGCCGCAAGAATTCACGCCGCAAGAAGGGACATCGCCAGGATCTGACGATGGTTCGCATCACCGGCATCACGGGCGCCTGAAAACCGGCTGCCTACCCAGAAATTGCGGGGCGTCAATTGAGCGCCTTACGCTAGACCAGACGAGGACTGCAGCATGGCACAGAAGAAAGCCGGCGGCTCTACCAAGAACGGCCGCGATTCAGAATCCAAACGCCTTGGCGTTAAGCGCTACGGCGGCGAAAAGGTCATTCCGGGCAACATCATCGTGCGCCAGCGCGGCACGACGTGGCATCCGGGCGATAACGTCGGCATGGGCAAGGATCACACGATCTTCGCCAAGGTCGAGGGCGCGGTCGAGTTCCGCAAGAAGGGCAACGGCCGCACGTTTATCTCGGTTCGCCCCAACGTCGCGGAAGCCGCAGAATAAGTTTCACTGCCCGTTCGGCTCAGCTCGCCAGAGGCTGTCCGGGCAGATTTAACGACGACCGATACCGGGGGAGGCGAGCTTCGTCTCCCCTTTTTCGTTTGGTGTTCGGCCGGTTCGAAGGCGTTGACCTGAATACGCTCCAAGAGGCTCAGGCGATGGCGAATTTGCTTGGCAGACAGCAGCCTGAAACGGTCACAACAGCGCGGATGAAGCTGCGGCTCGTGCGTGGTGGAGATACAGGGCGCATTGCCGAACTGGGTGGCGACTGGGATGTCGCCAGCATGACGTCACGGATGCCTCATCCGTATTCGATGGAAGCAGCCAGGCAGTGGGTCGACAGCCTGGAAGATGACGAATACGTCCGCGCCATCGAGCATGAGGGCGAGCTTGTGGGCATTTGCGGTTATCTTCCCGATGGCAGCGGGGCAGCCGAGATCGGGTACTGGCTCGGCAAGCCCTATTGGGGTTACGGGTTGGCGACCGAAGCGGCATCGGAACTGGTTTCGCAGGCTTTCTGCTACGGTCATTTCGAACGCCTCACGGGCGGGCACTTTCTCGATAACCCCGCCTCGGCGCGAGTGATGGTAAAGCTCGGGTTCATGTGCACCGGGCCTTACCGGACCTGGTGCGAGGCGCGTGGCAGCGACACGGACGCGATAGGCTATGAATTGGCGGGGACCGATTTCAAGCGCGGGCGATCGGGTCTATTTTCGCGCTGGATGCGATAGGCTGTTTTCACAAGGCGGCGGCACATTCACGGCGCGGGCCGAGCTATCCGAGATAGCCAGCCGGGCATTCGGCCAACGGCCCGTATACCGGGCAACGCACTAGAACCAACTGGCAAGGCAGTTCCGATGAAGTTTCTCGATCAGGCGAAAATCTACATCAAGTCGGGGAACGGCGGAAACGGCTGCGTTTCGTTCCGCCGCGAAAAGTTCATCGAGTACGGCGGGCCCGATGGAGGAGATGGCGGACACGGTGGAGACGTTTGGGCGGAGTGCGTTGATAATCTCAACACGCTGATCGACTACCGTTACCAGCAGCATTTCAAAGCACAAAGCGGTACACCGGGTGCCGGTCGAAACCGCGCGGGTCCTGGCGGAGATGATTGCGTCATCAAGGTGCCGCCGGGTACGCAGATCTTTGCGGAAGACAACGAGACGATGCTGGGTGAACTCCTGGATCCCGGCGACCGGCTGCTGCTTGCCAAGGGCGGCAACGGCGGGTTCGGCAATGCGCAGTTCAAGAGTTCGACGAACCAAGCGCCGCGTCATGCCAATCCGGGCCAGCCGGCGGAGGAGTTGGCGATCTGGCTGCGGCTGAAACTGATTGCCGATGCCGGACTCGTCGGTTTGCCGAACGCCGGTAAGTCCACATTCCTTGCGGCCGTCTCGGCGGCAAAGCCGAAGATTGCAGACTATCCGTTTACGACGCTCAACCCCAATCTCGGTGTGGTGCGCGCTGGCGATACCGACTTCGTTCTGGCCGATATTCCCGGCCTGATCGAGGGCGCGCACGATGGCGCCGGGCTTGGCACGCGCTTCCTTGGCCATCTGGAGCGCACGCGCGTTCTCCTGCATCTCGTCGATGCGACGCAGGAGGACGTGGCAGGCGCCTACCAGACCGTGCGGGGTGAGCTCGAAGCCTATGGCGCAGGGCTCGAAGACAAGACCGAGATCGTCTGCCTGACGAAGATCGATGCGCTCGACAGCGAGACGATCGATGAACGCGCTGGCGAATTGCGGGCCGTTTGCGGCACCGAGCCGATGCGGATTTCGGCTGTCGCCAAGACCGGCATGAAGGAGGCGCTGTTTGCATTGACGTCGCAAATGGCACGGGCTGCGAAAGAAGCTGCCGACCAGGATGCTGAAAAGCAGCCGTGGCGGCCGTGAAATCGATATCATCCGAATTCGTTAACGGCACCGATGCATGTTCGCGTTGCTCGGGCTTGCACCGCGCCCCTGCCCAAGCGCGCTGCAATCTGATATCTGCTTGGGCCTGAAAGTTCTCACCGCAAACGACGGCCCGAGCCGATGTCCAAACCCACTACAGTCGAACAGATCAAGACGAGTGCCGGCGTGCGCCCTGAATGGGGCCAGGCGAAGCGGATTGTCGTCAAAATCGGTTCAGCATTGCTGGCCAACCGGGAAACCGGCGGCCTGAAGTCTGAATGGCTTGAGTCTTTGATCGCCGACATCGCAAATTTGCAACGCGAAGGCCGGGAAGTCGTTCTGGTGTCTTCGGGCGCAATCGCGCTCGGCCGGCATCGTTTGAAGCTGCGCCCCGGCCCGCTGCCGTTGGAAGAAAGCCAGGCTGCGGCTGCCGTCGGACAAATCTCGCTGGCGCATGCCTATCAGGAACTGGCTGCACGTCATGGAATGACCGCGGCTCAGGTTCTGGTGACCCTCGGCGACACGGAAGAACGCCGGCGCTATCTCAATGCCCGCCAGACGATTGAGACACTCCTGGCTCTCAAAGCGATGCCCGTCGTCAATGAGAACGACACGGTCGCGACGACCGAGATCCGCTATGGCGACAACGACCGCTTGTCGGCGCGCGTTGCCTCGATGGTTTCGGCCGATCTTCTCGTCTTGCTGTCAGACATCGACGGGCTTTACACCGCACCTCCCGGTTCACGAACCGATGCGCGACGGCTCGATGTCGTGACGGAGATCTCGCCGGAGATCGAGGCCATGGCCGGCGATGCCGGAACAGAGCTGTCGAAGGGCGGCATGAAGACGAAGATCGAAGCAGCTCGCGTGGCCCTGGGGGCGGGATGCGATATGATCATCGCATCGGGCAAGGTTTTGCATCCGTTGCGCGATGTGTCGGAAGGGGCAGCCTGCACGTGGTTCCTCGCTTCGTCCGACCCGGTGACGGCCAAGAAGCGGTGGATTTCGGGTCAGCTTGAACCACGCGGCACAATCGTCGTCGATGCGGGAGCTGACCTGGCACTGTCGCGCGGCAAGAGCCTGCTTCCAGCCGGCGTAACCTCGCTGACGGGGTCGTTCGAGCGCGGCGACGCGGTGGTTATTCGAACGCAGGACGGGCGCGAACTCGGTCGCGGGCTGGTTGCCTATTCGCGCAACGACGCGGAGCGTATAATAGGCAAGAAGACGCAAGACATCGCTGAAATCCTGGGCTTCCAAGGGCGCGGCGAACTCATCCACCGCGACGACATGGCCTTGAGCAAAGCTCCAGGGCGGAGCGACAACAAAGACGTCTGACACTGACGTGCGAGCGGGCCAGCTCACCTCAGGCGTTGCGAAAGCGAAAAAAGTGAGACGGACGATATGACCGCAGCAGTCCAAAAACTCATCGCCGGAGAAGACATCAAAGCCGCCATGGCTCTTCTCGGCCGGGAAGCCAAACAGGCCGCGCGCGAACTTGCAATCGCGCCGCGCGCCAAAAAGGACGAGGCGCTGACGGTGGCGGCGAAGGAACTGCGGGCGCACACCGCGGAGATCATCGCGGCAAATGAGCGGGATATTGCGGCAGCCGAGGAAGCCGGCAAACCTGCTTCATTCATCGACCGGTTGATGCTTGATCCCGGCCGCATCGAGAATATCGCCGTTGGGCTTGAAACCATTGCCGGTCTCGACGATCCCGTCGGGCGGACGCTGGCCTCCTGGAAGCGCCCCAACGGCCTGACGATCGGACGTGTTGCAACCCCCATCGGCGTCATCGGCATCATCTACGAAAGCCGTCCCAATGTAACAGCGGATGCAGGTGCGCTGTGCCTGAAGTCCGGCAATGCCGCGATCCTGCGCGGCGGGTCTGACAGCCACCATTCGAGCGTTGCAATTCTGACGTGTCTTTCGCGCGGACTGCGGGCGGCCGGCCTTCCTGAAAGCGCAATCCAGCTCGTGCCAACGACGGATCGCGAAGCCGTCGGCCATATGCTGGCAGGGCTTGAGGGTGCCATCGACGTCATCGTTCCGCGCGGAGGCAAGAGCCTCGTCGCGCGTGTGCAGGAAGAAGCCCGCGTACCGGTGTTCGCGCACCTCGAAGGAATCTGTCACACCTACATCGACAAGGCCGCCGACGCCGAAATGGCAAAAGCCATCGTGGTCAATGCCAAGATGCGCCGGACGGGCGTTTGCGGGGCAACAGAGTGCCTGCTGATCGATGCCAATGCGCCGGAGGCTATCACCACAGCACTTGTTGGCGCATTGATCGACGCGGATTGCGAAGTGCGTGGCGACGAAAAAGTACAGAAGGCAGACCCTCGCGTTGTTGCGGCAAAGGACACCGACTGGGGAACTGAATTCCTCGACTCCATCATTGCTGTGAAAACCGTCGACGGTGTGGACGAGGCCATCGCGCACATCGCCAAGTACGGCTCGAACCATACCGACTGCATCATCACCGACTGCATCGGGACGGCGGCGTTGTTCTTGTCGCGCGTCGACTCTGCAATCGTGATGCACAACGCCTCGACGCAGTTTGCGGACGGCGGCGAGTTCGGGATGGGCGCGGAGATCGGAATTGCGACAGGCAAAATGCACGCGCGCGGGCCCGTTGGCGTCGAACAATTGACGAGCTTCAAGTACGTCGTGCGCGGCACGGGTCAGGTGCGGCCTTCGTGAACCGCCTGCGGACACGCGCGGGCGCGGTGAAGGGATCTTTCAACGCATCAGGCCAGGCGGCGCACGCGTCTTGGCCGGGCACCGCGCTATGAGTGCTTCCTCGCGAGCGGCGAGTTTCGGCTCGATGGCAGTGAAAACGCCGCCCGCGCTCCGGGGAATGCGCATCGGCATCATGGGCGGCAGTTTCAATCCGCCGCACGAAGGTCATGTCATCGTTGCCCGAACGGCGCTCAAACGCCTCGATCTGGATTTTGTCTGGTGGCTGATGACGCCGGGCAATCCGCTGAAATCGCATGACGGGCTAGCCCCGCTTGGCGAGCGAATGGATGCAGCGCGGCGGTTGGTGCCCGAGCCGCGCATGGTGATGACGTCGTTTGAAGCTGAACTGGGCACGCCTTATACGGAAGCCACGCTCGCCTTTGTCCGACTCCGCCATCCGGCGACGCATTTCGTCTGGATCATGGGGGCTGACAACCTTGCCAGCTTTCACCGCTGGCAAAATTGGCGCGGGATCGCCGCCGTGATGCCGTTTGCCGTCGTCGACCGGCCTGGCTGGCAACTCTCCGCGCTCAGCGCTCCGGCCGCCCGCGCGCTCGCCAAACACAGGATTCCCGAGGGCTCGGCAAGGCTTCTGGCAACCTCCACCCCGCCAGCCTGGACGTTTCTCACCACGCGCCTGTCGCCGCTTTCCTCGACCGAGATAAGGGCCCGAACGGCCACATAGTGTTAATTATGCAACGTTGATATGCACAAAACTGCCACCAGGCTGCCATTCAGATCCATCAAACAGGTTGAACAATCGGGCGATGCGGGCCATGTTTTTTTCAGCCGTAGCGAAAAAATGGTGTTCTGCTGCGGAATAGCGTGAACCAAGGCGGGCGATTACTTCGCTGGAGATAACGCAACGGTCCGGGGATCTGCGAAATCTGCAGATTAGGACCATCGGAAAAAGGACGACCACCACAAGATGCGAACTGCGCATGAGGCTGCCAAGCAGAGTGAGCCTCCAGCCGAAATCCTGTCGGAACGTGACAGGTCGGCAAATCTGACGGCTCAGGTCGTCGAATGGCTCGATGATGCCAAGGCGGAAAAGATCGTCACTGTCGATCTCGCCGGGAAGTCCTCGATCGGGGATTTCATGATCATCGCATCGGGACGCACCGACCGCCATGTTGGTGCCATCGCCGACCAGATCCAGACCAAACTGAAAGAAGCCGGTGAACGGCAGGTGCGGTTGGAGGGGACAGATACCTGCGACTGGGTGCTGATCGACACGGGCGATATCATCGTTCATGTCTTCCGCCCCGAGGTCCGGGAATTCTACAACCTCGAAAAAATGTGGTCGACGGAACGGCCGGGCGATTCCACCTCCCACTAAGGCTGCCGTTTCTGCGGAGGCAGTCGTGAGACTTGTTTAAGAACCCGCGAGGGCATCTTCATCATGCGCCTCAGCGTGATAGCCGTTGGCCGATTAAAAGACGGCGTCGAACGGAAGCTGTTTGATCGATATGCCGAGCGTCTTCAGGGGATGGGAAAATCCCTGGCGCTCGGGCCGATCTCGGTGAGCGAATTCTCCGAATCCAAAGCATCCGATGCCGCAACCCGGCAGAGTGATGAATCGCGCCTGCTCGCCAAGGCGCTGCCCGATGGCGCGATTGCTGTTCTGCTGGATGAAACCGGTCCTGCCATGACCAGTGCGGCTTTCGCCAAATTTCTTCGCGAAAACCGTGATGATGGAATC
>CAYGRH010000039.1:0-10133 GCA_964352165.1 uncultured Hyphomicrobiaceae bacterium
GTGGTGGTGACGGCGGACATTCCGCTGGCTGACCGGTGTCTGAAGGCTGGCTCGATCGTGCTCGGTTCAAACGGCAAGCCGTTTACGGACGCATCAATCGGGATTGCGCTTGCGACGCGCTCGATCATGACAGACCTGCGGGCGGGCGGTGATATCGTCGGGGGACCGGCTCCGTTTACGAAGGCGGATCGCTCAAGGTTTTTGTCCGCGCTGGACGAGGCGATTGGGCGGTTGCGGCGGGCGGGTTGATGACTTGCGATTGCGGCTGCAGCGTCCTGAACAGTATTTGACCTCTTCCCAGCAGCGCTCCCATTTCTTGCGCCAGGAGAAAGGCCTTCCGCAGGTTGCGCAGATTTTTTCGGGCAGGTCCGCCTTGTTCACGCCGCGTGTCATTGTTGATCCAATGTCTGCGGCAAACGCTCCGGTCTCATCGGCCTTCACGCCACCAGGCAAGCGACAGTAGCGCGAGAAGTGCTGCGAGTGCTGCAAGCCCGGTAAACATCGGCGTCAGTTTAACGCCGCGGGTCAGATAAGCTTCGCGATCTTTAAGGCCAAGCCATCCTGAACCAGAAAAGACGCGCGCTCCGGAAAGAAGCGAAATGCGCGGGACGGTGACATCGGTTGAACTGGCCGAGGCGAGCAGGCCCGACGCGCTGGTCCAGAAGCTGCTGCCGCCGCTTGGTTCAAGAATTGGCTTAAGTTTTTCCGGCGTGGCCGTGACTTCGCTCATCTCGCGGACGTCTACGGCACCAGCGTGGGCCACGGCTGAGAGTTTGCGCTCCGGCCCCTGCGTTTCGGCTTTGTAGAGTCCGGGCAGCTTGACGTCGAGTGTCGTCGACCACATGCCGTCGCGCGTTTTTTCCAGCTCGATGTTCTGGGTTTCACCGCTTGGTCCCTTGAGCTCGACGGGCTCGATCCGGTCTTGCATCGACCGGCGCTCAAGCGTCAGCTTCAGCCCCTTGGCATCGGCCATCAGGCGTTCTTCCTCGAGGTCGGGCTCCTTCATCAGCCAGTGGGACAGGCGCCGCAACAGATCGGTGTGCGGGCCACCGCCTTCAAAGCCGCGCGCCCAAAGCCATGCCTGATCCGAGGTCAGTAGTGCGACACGGCCCTTGCCCTTGCGGTCAAGTATCAGAAGTGGCTCGCTTTCCGCTCCGGTCATGACAACGCGGCCGCGATCGGGCCGGACCTCGACCTGGCGGAACCAGCGGCCCCAATCCGGTGCTGTGCCTGCTTGCGTGTTGCCGCCGGGCAGCGCGCGCGTGACAGGGTGTTTGAGGCCTTCGTCTGTCACTTGCGGCTTGAATGGGACTTCCAGGACGCGGCCGGATGGGACGGCGGGAAGTACCGGGGCCAATGGCGTGCGGTAGATCGACATGTTGCCCGCGTAGTCGTCGCCGGCTGCGACGAGGACTGCCCCGCCGTGCTCTTCGACGTAGCGGGAAATGTTGTCGTAGTAGAGCAGTTGCAGGATGCCGCGATGTTGATAGCGGTCGAAGATGATCAGGTCGAAATCGCGGATTTTTTCAGAAAACAGCTCGCGGGTCGGGAAGGCGATGAGCGAGAGTTGATTGATCGGCGTACCGTCCTGTTTTTCAGGCGGCCGCAGAATGGTGAAGTGGACAAGGTCGACGGCGGCATCGGACTTCAGCAAGTTACGCCAAGTGCGCTCGCCGGCGTGAGGCTCGCCAGAAACGAGTAGGACGCGCAGATTTTCGCGAACGCCTTCGGCTGCAACGACGACGCGGTTGTTTGCAGGCGTCAATTCGCCGGGTGCTGTGTCGAGTTCGATTTCGAGGATGTTTGAACCCGCATGTGGGAACGGCATTTCGATTTGTACTTTGCCGCCGATAAATGCCTGCCGGACTTCATCGGCACGGCCCTCGCGGCGCACGCGAAGAGTGACGGGTGCGCGATCGGCTTTGGCGCGGCCGGTTTCAGTGACGCGCACTTCGACGTCGCGGGACTGGCCGACGATGCCGTATCGCGGCGCTTTCAAGACTTCGATGCGGCGATCGAATTCATCGGGCCTGCCGGTGAGGAGCGCGTGCACAGGCGCTTCAAAGCCAAGTGCTGCGATGGATTTCGGTACGTCGTGGACTTGCCCGTCCGTCACCATGATGACGCCTGCAACGCGGTCGGGGGGCGTTGTGGCAAGTGCGGTCGAGAGTTCGGTAAAGAGCTGCGTTCCGGTGGCCGAACCGTCTGATGCTGCTTTTGCGCTCACCCATTTGACTTCGAGGTTTTTGACGGCTGATAGTTTTTCATCCAGTGCTTCGCGGATGGCGCGGGTTTGTTCGGGGCGGGTCGAGAGCGCCTGGCTGGTGCTTTCATCGACCACCACGATTGCGACATTGGCGAGCGTATCGCGCTGCTCTTCCTTAAGGGTTGGGTTGGCAAGGGCGGCGAACAGGGAAGCGATGGCAGCGGTGCGAAGCGCTGCGCCGCGGGTGCGGCGGATGAATAGGAGAGCGACCAGCACAACGGCTGCCGCGCCGGCGATCCAGAACACCGGCATCGGGACAAGTGGTGCAAAGTCAATCGACCAGTTCAACGGTTCATCCTTGCGGTCAAAGGCCTAGAGGTCAGCGGCAGCGATCGGATCATTGGCCAAGGCGCTCAAGCAGGGCTGGTACGTGCACCTGATCGGCTTTGTAGTTTCCGGTGAGCGCGTGCATGACGATGTTTATGCCGGTGCGGAATGCCATCTCGCGTTGCAGTTCGCCGCCTGGAACAGTCGGGTAGAATGGCCGACCGCGTTCGTCGATGGCCCAGGCGGCGGCAAAGTCGTTCGACGTTATCATGATCGAGGTGACGCCATCAGCACGTCGCGCGCGGCGGCCGTTTTCAGGCTCGGTTGAGCCGGCTTCGACCCAGAGCTGCCCGCCGTCCCAGCGGCCCGGGAATGAGCGCAACAAATAGAACGATTTTGACAGAACGTGGCCATCAGGTACGGGTTCCAGGCGCGGCAGATCAAGGCGACCAAGCAGCCGTTGCAGGCTGGTTGTATCCTGGCCAGGGGCAGAAAAACCAGATGGTACGTTGGTGCCGAAATCCTGCGTGTCGAAGATAATCATGCCGCCTTTTTTCATGTAGGCGTCGATTTTGGCGACCGCAGCCTCCGGCAACGGTTGGAGGTCGGCACGCACTGGCCAGTACAATACCGGATAAAATGCGATTTCGTCGGAAAGGATGTCGACGCCGATCGGATCGCCCGGTGTGACTGCGGTTCGTATTGCAAGCACGCGCGCCAGACCGGCAAGGCCCACGCGACTGGTGTCGTCGGTTTCGCGGTTGCCTGTCAGCACATAGCCGAAGGTGACTTTTCCGGTGGCCTGCCGGGCAGTTTCGTCAATGCCGGTCAGGGCGGTTGCGCCGTTGCCTGTCGGCCGTCTTGTCGTGACGCCGGGTGGAAGTCCGCCGCCGAAGCCGCCGGGTTGCCACTGGGCGAAATCGCCGGATTTCTTGGAAGCAGAGAAGTCTTCGGCCTGGACAAGCTGAGTGGAAAACCCGTTCGAGGCGAAGACGATGCTTATGATCGCGATGACGGGTGATGCGCTTGCGGAAACGGGGGTATTGCGGCGGAAGAGGCCGCCGGACTGCAACAGCAGGACTGCGATCACATCCATCAGGATGAGTGCGAGTGCGATGGTGAGAAGCCACGGCTTCAATGGTGTCGACGTCTCGGCCTGATAGCCGCGCATTTCTGCGCCGGATGGAAGAGCTGGCAGCGGTTTGAGTTCTGCTCCTGGTGCAACGGCATTCAGCGAACGCGGGCTGCCGCCTGCACCGTAGTAGCCCGGTGGATTGGCAAGGTTCGCGGTTGCGGTGTCGAAGTTGGCGGACGGAATGGCTTCGGCGGTTGGCGGCGGCGATTTCAGGACGCCGTAACCGTCAAGCGTTTGCAGCGGAGGAAGCGTGGCAGCCTGATCGGCGGACGCTTCACCATCAGCCAGCGTTGCATCGCTTGCCTTGCCGGGCCCGCCGCCAAGACGCCCGAGAGAGGCAACGCGGCGCAGCATGTCGACGAACAAGCCCGACATCGGTAGAGATGACCAATCTGCGTTCGCCGTGATGTGGAACAGCACGATCTGGCCTTCGCCCCTGCGGGCAGCGGTGACGAGCGGCGTGCCGTCCTGAAGGTGGGCCCAAACGCTGACGTTGCCGCCCATGCGGGCGGGATCGGCGAGCACTTGCCGGTTGATTGTTACGTCGGGGGCGGCTGGAAGTCCTGCAAACAATGAATTGTCTTCGAAGGCAGCAAGCGGCTGTGGAGTTGACCAGGACAATGCCCCGCCCAGTGTGCGCCCGCCAATGCGCAGCGGTACGGGCAATAGTTCGTCGCCGCCCTTTTCCAATCGTGGACCGGCGAAGCGGACGAGGACGCCGCCTTTTTCGACCCACTCGGAAACTCTGTCTTCGGCATCGCCCTGCAACGTTCCGATGTCGGCCAACACCAGCACGCTTGAGTTTTGTTCAAGCACTGTGTCGATGCCTTCGACGAGATTGGCGCTCGTCGGTTTGACAAGCTCTGCGTAGGGTTGGAGCGCGCGCTCGATGTAATAGAGTGGCCCAAGGAGCGGTTGGGACTGCTCTTGTGCTTCACCTGACAATAGGCCGATCCGATGCCACTGGGCGCGCGAGTCAAGAAGGCTCACTGCGCCGGCAGCCGTCTCTTCGCTGATGGCGACGCGCGTGACCTGATTGCGCAGTTCCAACGGCAGGTCAAAAGCGGATTTCGTAGAGATCGCGTCTGTCGCCAGCTCAAACGGCGTTTCGCCCAGGCGCTCGGAGCGTGCAGAATAGGCGACCAGCGTGCCGGTCCGTGCAGGGCCTCCCGAGCGCACAACGGTCGCTTCCAATTTACCCCCGATGGCAACCTGAGCGCTCAATCCGAGCGGTTCGGTTCCGGCGGGATCGGCGATGACGGCAAACGTGCCGCCGTCGACGATCGTAGATAGCGTCTCAGCAAATTCGGATGTCTTTGCATCATGATCGATGCCGTCGGTCAGCCAGACGATGCCAAGCCCGGTGACGCCAGCCTTGGTAACGGCATCCTGCAATGCGGCTGCGGCGCGATCACGGTCGGGTGCGAATGGTTGAGGCGTGATTGCAGCCGCTGTCGTGCGCGCTTCGTTCGGGGCCTCGATTTTGATCGTCTGGGTTTGGGCGGCAAACGCGGTCGGTAACACAATAACTGCGCGGGATTGCTGTTCGGCGGATGCGATGTAGCGCTCGATCATTGCTTCGCGCTCGGTCCACCGGGCAGCCGATGCCCAGCCGTTATCGACCGCGATCACCAGCGGGCCGTCTCCCTGCATCGCCTGTTCGCGATTGGGATTGAGGACGGGATCGGCCAAAGCAAAGATGACGAGGGCAGCCGCAAGGAGCCTTATCAGCAACAGCCACCAGGGTGTCTTTGCCGGCGTCTTTTCTTTGTTTTCCAGGCCCACGAGAATGCGCGTCGGCGGGAATGCAATCTGGCGCGGGCGAGGCGGCACCGTGCGCAGCAGCCAATAGATCAGCGGAAGGCTTGCCAGCGCTGCCAGCAGCCAGGGGTTGAGGAAGGCAAGGGCACCGAGCGAGATCAAGAGATGCCCTCCGATGCAGCCGCGTCCTGATTGCCCTGCCAGCGCAATGCATCGCCTCCGCCCTGCATTCGCATGATGAGCGTCAGGAGCGGTTCGGCGGGCGAGCGGTCGGTGTGGTGGACGAGGAAGGACCAGCCGAGTTTATGGGCGAGATCGATCAGAGCCTCGCGATGCTGGAGAAGCTTTTTGCGATAGCTGTCACGCAGCGTTTCGGCGCGATCGGCAATCCAGCGTTCGCCGCTTTCGGGTTCGATAAATTCCGCGCGGCCGTCGTAGGGCAACGTCTCCTCCGCGGGGTCGAGGATCTGAACGATATGGCCGGAAACTCCGTCGGCTGCGAGAAGCTTGATGCGCTCACTCACGTGTTCGATTGGATCGAGGAAGTCGGAGAACAGAATAGCGCTGGAAAACCGGGGGAGGTGTGTCTTGGGAGGCAAGCCTTCGGTCAGGATCGCATCGCCAGAGTGGGATGCGATGTTTTCGGCGAGTCGCACCATTGCCTTGCGGCTTGCCGTTGGAACCGTCAGGCCGATCAAAGCGACGCGTTCGCCGCCGCGCACCATCAGTTCGGATGCAGCAAGCATCAAGATGACCGCGCGCTCACGCTTCGTAACATTCGACAGTTTGCTTTTGAAATCCATCGAAACGGAAAGGTCGGGCCAGAGCCAGATGGTGTGGGCGGCTTCCCATTCGCGCTCGCGCACATAAACATGCGTGGAGCTTGCCGTCCGGCGCCAGTCGATAAGAGATGCTGAATCTGTGTTCTGGTATTGCCGGAACTGCCAGAACGTTTCGCCTGGGCCAGCGCGCCTGCGGCCATGGACGCCGTGGGCGACGGTCGCAGCAATGCGATTTGCCTCGATCATCAGATCGGGCAGCCGGCTGGCAAGCTCGTGCGCTTCCGATTCATAATCGAGAACGGTTGGACTTGTCTGCGTGGTTGAACGGTTCGCGTCGCCGAAACCGGCCATCGCGTCTTACTCCACTGTCGCGGCAAGCCGTGAGATGATGCCGCTGATCTGCTGGCCCTCGGCGCGTGCTGCGAAGGTCAAGGCCATGCGGTGCTTCAGGATGGGATCAGCCAACGCGATGACGTCATCGACGGATGGGGCCAGGCGACCGTCAATGAGTGCCTTGGCTCGGACCGCCATCATCATCGCCTGGCTTGCGCGCGGGCCAGGCCCCCAGGCGACGAAGCGGTCGGTGTTTTCGTCTGCACCGGTTCCCGGGCGTGCGGATCGCACGAGTTTCAAAATGGCCTCGACGACCTTATCGGGCACCGGCATCTGACGAACCAGGCGTTGGATCGCCATCAGTTGTTGGGCATCCAGCACTGTCTCAAGCTCATGCGCCTTCGTTCCGGTCGTTGCGTACAGCATGCGGCGTTCGGCACCCAGATCCGGGTATTCGACATCGACCTGAAGCAGGAACCGGTCAAGCTGCGCTTCGGGCAGGGGATAGGTTCCTTCCTGCTCGAGAGGGTTCTGGGTTGCTAAGACGTGGAACGGTTCGGGTACGTCGTGGCGCTCGCCTGCGACGGTGACGTGATGCTCCTGCATGGCCTGGAGCAATGCCGATTGCGTCTTGGGAGAAGCGCGGTTGATTTCGTCGGCCATCAAGAGCTGGGTGAAGACGGGGCCCTTGATGAACCTGAAAGAGCGCTTCTGCCCGACGCCTTCATCCATGACTTCCGAGCCTATGATATCGGAGGGCATGAGGTCGGGCGTGAACTGGATGCGTTTTGCATCAAGGCCGAGCACTTTACCAAGCGTGTCGACAAGTAAGGTTTTGGCCAAGCCCGGCACGCCGATCAGGAGAGCGTGGCCGCCCGCCAGTATGGTGACGAGGGCGCGTTCGATCACGATATCCTGGCCGAAGATCACGGTCGCTGCTGAAGCATGCGCGCGCTGGATCTTCTCGGCCGCTGCCTCAAGGCGCGGTACGATGTTTTCGTCGGTCTCAAGGATGGTGCTCATGCTATCTCGATTTTCGCGCAGGCAAGCCGCCCGCTACCCCATTAATTGATATCCCGCTAACGTAGCGGACGATCACGGGCGACGTCCATCCGGTCAAGTGAATGTTACGTAACGAAGGTTGATTGCCGTTTCATCTCTGTGCGCAAAATGGCTGTCCAGACGATTGACCTAGCCAAATGGAGAGGTTTGTTGAACACGTCCAAGATCCAAGGTTTGGAGGGCCTCGTTAGGGCTGCCAAGGACCGTGGCAATGCTCCCGTTGAGCGCTGGAACCCTCCGTATTGCGGCGATATCGGGATGAAAATTGCCCGCGATGGTACGTGGTTTTACCAAGGCTCGCCGATTGGGCGGTTCAAGCTTGTGCAGTTGTTTGCCAGCGTTCTACGCCGCGACGATGACGGCAAACACTATCTCGTGACGCCGGCGGAAAAGGTCGATGTGTCGGTTGAGGATGCACCGTTTCTAGCGGTCGAGATGGAGGTGCGTGGAGAGGGTGAGGGCCAACAGGCGCGCGAACTCGTGTTCCGCACCAATCTCAACGACGTTGTCGTGTGTGGCCGTGATCATCCGCTGTCATTTGTTCAGCAGGTGGGGAATGGTGGATTGAAGCCCTATGTACTTGTGCGCGGGCGGCTTCAAGCGCTGGTGACGCGCTCACTATACTATGACTTGGTGGAGCTTGCCGTACCTGACCCTGATGGCAGCGGTGAAACGATCGGCGTGTGGAGCGGAGGGGTGTTTTTTCCGCTTGCCGCGTCGGTTTAGGCGGCTGCCCACAATGTATTGGGTCACACGGGCGGTAGGCATGCGCCGAAGATGCTCAGTGGCCATTTCCCGGTTTGCCAATCAGAGTGGATGCGGCTCCTGGTCGAAAGTCTTTTCAAGCGTTCGCCTGCCGTCACGGGGCTGTTCTCGAACCGGCTTGTTTTTGAATTCGATGAGCTGTTCGCCGTAGCGCAACTCGCCTTCTAGGATTGCCTGCCAGAAGCGCATCAGCCGGCGGGTTCGCCCGAATGGCGATGCAGCCTGCACCTCGAATTTCTGGTCTTCCTTGATGCCGTAGCGGCGCAGAATGCGTTGAAGGCTGCGCCTATGCTTGCTGATCAGACGGGCTGTGCGGCTCATGTTGCGGTCCTGCTCTTCGAACACAGAAAGAAGGTAACGCAGTTCCTGTTCTTCAGGACGCCATTGGTCTTCGTTCCTCACGAACTTGCGTGCTTCGCCGCGCAATGCAGCCGTGATGGCTGCCGCATCCGAGGGCTTGGGGACATAGTCGATGACGCCGAGTTTTGCCGCACTGACTGCGGTCGAAAGATCGCCATAGGCAGTGAGGATTACAGATCGAGCGTCCGGCCGGATTTGGCGCAGAGCCTCCACGATGTCGAGACCGTTACCATCTCGAAAACGGAGGTCGATCAGGGCATATGCCGGGGGAGCCGATTCGATCGTCTCGAATGCGGCGCAAGCGGAATTGCATTGCGTGACCTGGAAGCCGCGGCGGGCAAGTGCGCGAGCTGCAACCCGCGCGAAAATCGCGTCCTGGTCGGCGATCAGCAATGTTCGATCTTGTGCTTCATGGTAACTCATACCCGGCTTACGTCCCACGTTTGTGGGCGGACCAGGAGATTTCAGCAATTCTCAGCACTGTTTGAACGATAGTTCGCGGTCTCGCGTGGTCGCGAAAAAATTTCATGCGGAGTTGGGCGAAATCGCGCTCTCGCTGGTCCTGGTCAATTGCGATATTCAAGCAACCGCTGCGGTTACAAGCCGGGATCAATGCAAGCGATAGTCCGCATCGATCAAGGCAACCTCGGCGGGTGTGACGAGTTGCGAGTGTGCAACCGTGACCTTGAAGAGCCTGCCATCCAGATGTGAGGACCAGAACTCCAGAAAGCCCGTCAGCTTCGGGAAGTGAGGGTGGAGATCGTAGTCCTGCCAGATGTAGCTTTGCAGCAGCGAGGGATGGTCGGGCATCCGATAGAGGATTTCCGCCGTGGTCAGCATGTTGCCTTGCAGCCGTTCCAGAAATGCATTGTCCACCATTGCTATCGTCATCCTCCATGGTTGCTCATGTCGGGCTAGGGCGAGCTTTCTGCGTGCTGGCCGAATGTGATGATGGTAATGACGAATCGCGTCTTGGCACTAGTGGATTTGTTGGCGTGCCATCCTTGTTTTATTCCGTGTTATCAAATAGCTGCAGTTTTGGGTTGGCAGCTTGTAGGGGTGAGTGCTGCCAAGCCTCCACACGGGCGCCAGTGTGACGCTTTATGGTTAAATTAGCGGTCGACGAGCCAATGTAGAACCGCTCCCGGATTGCCGGTGGAGTCGGCGTTTGGTGGCTGGGGGCTTGGGACTGGCAGCAAAGTACCGGCCGGCTGTCGGCAGCCGGCCGGTTTCGTGGCGTAGAAGGATGGGCGGGCATTTTGATGCCGGCTCAGTTATTGCGTGCCCAAGATGCCGAGTGGGTGGACGATCTGGCCGGAACTGACGAGGTCAGAGTTGACGGTATTTTCGCCGTAGAGCGCCTGCTGTTCGAAGACTTTCGTGGCGAAGTCGTCGGCTGCCG
>CAYGRH010000039.1:10233-15336 GCA_964352165.1 uncultured Hyphomicrobiaceae bacterium
GCGCCTGAGCTGGACGTGTTCTCGCCGTAGAGCGCCTGCTGTTCGAAGACTTTCGCGGCGAAGTCGTCGGCTGCGAATGCAGTGCCAGATACCGAGCTCGTTACCGCAACGATGGCGCCGATGACTGCTGAGAGGATGATGGTCTTCATGGCTGTCTTCCTTTTTTGATCGGTTGGAATTCGTTCGTTTTGTCGATCGGGCTATGTGGTTTCAGTGGGCTGCCCGGGTTGAGGTCTTGTCTGGTTCGTGTCCGGCGTGTTTGCCGTGTCCGATGACCAGAAACATACGCCGACCTGTCACGAAGTAAATACGAAACGTAACGTCACGTATTCAACCGTTCGGGAGGATTGCGTGATGCGGTAAGCACGTAGCCGGTGCTCTCGGGTTTTCCGAACCGCGGTTTCTTTTTTAAATATATAATAAACATGTGGTTATGTTCTTCACGGGCGGCGTGAGAATGCGTTATCGCGGGTTTTTCAGCCTTGCCGGATGCTCTGCTGCGGGTTGAAGTTGTGCGCCAGATGAAAGGTGAAGAGTTTGCAATAATGGCACTTATCGTAACGTAAATAACGCTGGCGTGATCACGCGCTGCTCTTGCCTCATGGCGCCGTGATCGAAGCGGTCATTTCCGTGATCGATCTAGGGTTTTTCAGCGGCTGCGTCGAAACCGAACGCGTCTTAGGGCGGCTTTAACCCGATCGTGGTTTGAATCGATGAGTTCAGCGTTTTGGTTGCGTTTGTGAGAGGCCTGGTTCGATGGTTTCGCGTTCTTTTGAGCGGTGCAGTGCCGCCGTACGGCAGTCTTTTGCCCGCCTATGCGTTCCTGCTGCGGTCGTGTTGGCCTGCGTTTTTGTGAGTGGTTGCGCGACGCGCCAACCCCACAACTATCAGGCGGGCTACAGCAGTGGCGGTTATGACCGTGCCACTGCTCAGGCAAACCCTTATTGGCGACAGCGCGAGGCGTCTTCGCCGCGCGTGGCTGGATACGTCGACGCCCGCGCCGAGCGCGAAATAGAGGATGACGGTTTGCCGGCGCAAGCTGCGCCACGTCTGCGGGCCAAGCCCGAGCCGGACGATCCCAGTCAGCCATTCAGCCCGAACTACGGCCGGGTGATTCCATCGCGAAGTGCGGGTGTTGCCGCAGAGGGCACCGCCGCCGGTGCCGGTGCGCGATCACGGGATGGCATGGCTTCGATCCCTGAGGATTTGCCGCCTGCGTTCCGTCGTCAGATCGCGGATGCCGCGCGCTGATTGATCTTGGCCCCCATAGAGACTGCAAATAGCAGAACAAAAAAAGCCGCCGGGCACTCGCTCCGGCGGCTGTTTGGTTATTCAGTTGGTTCTCAACGACTGCAAGGCTCGGCGTTTGGGGTAACCCCGCCGGTGGCTCGTTACGAAGAACGCGCCAGTCCTTGTGAGCCTTACTTGTAATACGTGTCGTAGACGTATTGAGCGGCTTCCTCGGAAGGCATGCCGGCTGCCACGGCGCGGTTGAAGGCGCGTTCGGCGTCTGCTGCCTGAGTGAAGCTCCACCACAGCGAATGCTTGGACGTCTTGGCCGCGCGTGCTGCTTTTGCAGGTGTGTCGGGGAGGAAGTCGAGGGCGCTGTTGTAGGTGGTGATGCTCATATTGCTTGTCCTATGCATGATGCCGGGCGGCGCCGGCCGGTGTGGTTGGTGCGCATACGGGGCGGAACGTTCCGCCGTGATTGATTGTGCACCGCAACTTGGTCTATGGCATACCAGAGTGCGCTGCCGTTGTCGTGACGTAGTTCTGCATGAGAGGCCTGCTAAAAATGCATGACTTTCAAAGTTTAAGCTGGTGCGTGGTGGTGTGACGCAGTGCAGCATAATGCGTTAACTGTGTTGCGCGGCGCAGATGCCGAAGATGGCGCTGGGTGCGTGGTTCGGTAGGATCGGGCAGACGCATCGAGGAATAAGCAAAGATGGATTGGCCGATTGTTCGATGGCTGGATTTGTCGAAGCCCGAAGCTCTGGCAACGGGTATCGATGAGATCTTCTTTGACGCCAGTGCGACGCGCAGTTTTTCAAGCGAAGCTGCACGAACTGCTTTTCGCGAGCGTTGGCTGGGCCGCTACCTGGAGCATTTTCCCGAGTGGTTTTATGTTGTCACCAGCGCCGATACCGAGAGTGGGCCTCGTTTTCTCGGTTATCTGGCGGGCTGTCTTGATGATCCGGCGCGCTGTGAGCTGTTTGCCGACATCGGCTACTTTCAAGATTTGCGTGCAATGACGGCGCGGTTTCCCGCTCACCTGCACATCAACCTTGCTGAAGATGCCCGCAGTCAGGGCATTGGTGCAGCTCTGATCCAGCGCTTTTGCGATGATGCGGGCGCAGCGGGCTCAAGCGGCGTTCACGTCGTAACCAGTGCCCAATCGCGCAACGTAGCGTTTTACAATCGCTGCGGGTTCAATGAGGTCAGCCGATTTAAAGCCGGGACGGTTGAGAACGTGATGTTGGCGCGGTCTTTGGAATGACTGTTTCAGTCGTTGGTCGGCTCACAGACTTGGCGCGCTTGCGGTCAACCGGAATGAAATAGCGGGCCAAGGGTGGCGCTTTGCATTCCGAGCCACTACTTGTGTTGGAGGTGAGAAGTGAGCGTGGGGTGGCCCTGTTTGCTTTGCCCGCCAACTTCTGAACTGATAGCAACATTCTCGTCGTGCAGGTTTCACGGTGCCCACGAAAAACCCGTCGGGAGGAAGAATGACCGGTCCGGCTTTAAACCAGACAACCGAGCCGGGCAGCGATCCGGCTGGCAGGCCGGGTGCGGACAAGCGCGCTATTGAAGCGGACAAGCGCGCTATTGAAATGGTGGGTGTCAATAAATGGTTCGGAGACTTTCATGTTCTCCGCGACATCGACCTTACCGTCAACGAAGGCGAACGCATCGTTATCTGCGGGCCGTCGGGTTCGGGAAAGTCAACGCTCATCCGATGCATCAATCGCCTTGAGGAACATCAGGAAGGCCGCATCGTAGTCGATGGGCATGAACTGACTTCGGATCTCAGGCAGATCGATAAGGTTCGCTCGGAAGTCGGCATGGTGTTTCAGAACTTTAATCTGTTTCCTCACCTCACCGTTCTTGAAAATCTCTGTCTTGCCCCGGTGTGGGTGCGCAAGATGCCGCGGGCGGAGGCTGAAGCGGCGGCCATGACGTACCTGGAACGTGTTCGGATTCCAGACCAGGCGCTGAAGTATCCCGGACAGCTTTCGGGAGGTCAGCAGCAGCGCGTGGCCATTGCGCGTGCGCTGTGCATGAATCCTCGGGTCATGCTGTTTGACGAGCCGACATCGGCACTCGATCCGGAAATGGTCAAAGAGGTGCTTGATGTGATGGTTGAGCTTGCGCGTCAGGGAATGACCATGATGTGTGTGACCCACGAGATGGGGTTTGCGAAAGCCGTCGCCGATCGCGTCGTGTTCATGGACGAAGGAGAGATCGTCGAGGAGGCCGTACCTGAAGTTTTCTTCAACGATCCAAAGTCGGAGCGTACACGCCAGTTTCTTGCACAGATTCTCAATCACTGAATTCGTTGTGAAACCTAAGCCACCTCGGTGGTGTCGGGATCAGGCCTTAACCCGCCTTTAAAACCAACCGGAAGCGGTCCATCAAAAACTGAGTTTTGAACGACCAGGTCCAAATCGATTAGGAGAGCTTTGAATGAGACTAGCTTTGAATGCCGGCATTGGTTTGCTTGCCGCTGTGTTCGCCCTGCCGGCACTTGCCCAGACGTCGACATTGGAGACGGTCAAGAAGCGCGGCGTTCTGCAATGCGGCGTGAACACCGGGCTGGCCGGTTTCAGTGCGCCTGACGACAAAGGTAACTGGACGGGGCTCGACGTTGATCTTTGCCGGGCGGTGGCGGCTGCGATCTTCAAGGACGCCAGCAAAGTGAAATACGTGCCGCTTGTTGCCAAGGAGCGGTTCACCGCCTTGCAGTCCGGCGAGATCGATCTTCTGTCGCGCAACACGACATGGACCATGAGCCGGGATACGTCGTCTGGCTTGAGCTTTGCCGGTATCAATTATTACGACGGCCAGGGCTTCATGGTGAAGAAGGGGTTGGGCGTCGTTTCCGCAAAGGAACTGTCGGGTGCGAGCATCTGCGTGCAGACGGGCACGACCACGGAGCTAAACCTTGCGGATTATTTCCGCACCAACAAAATGGAATACAACCCGGTTGTGTTTGAAAAACTGCCCGAGACGATTGCAGCCTACAATGCCGCGCGGTGCGATGCTTTTACGACCGACGTTTCGCAGCTTTATGCCATCCGTCTGACGCTTGGTTCGGCTGACGATCACGTCGTCCTGCCGGAGATCATCTCCAAGGAGCCGCTTGGGCCTGTCGTGCGCCAGGGCGACGCGCAGTGGGGTAACATCGTGCGCTGGGTACACTTCGCGATGATCAATGCCGAAGAGATGGACGTGACTCAAGAGAACGTCGATCAGATGCTGAATTCAGAAAACCCAACCATCAGGCGGCTGCTTGGCAAGGAAGGTGATTTCGGCAGCGGGATCGGTCTCGATAATGACTGGGCGTATCAGGCGATCAAGCAGGTCGGCAACTACGGCGATTCGTTTGACCGCAACGTTGGTGCCGGTTCGCCATTGGGGATTGCTCGCGGGCAGAACGCCTTGTGGGCGAAGGGCGGGCTTCAGTATGCGCCGCCGATCCGGTGATCGGTTCTAGGGGGCTAAGGAACTAAAAGACCGGCAGGGCGCCACAAGGGGTGCGCTGCCGGTGACGTTTTGGCCTTATCATGCGGCTGCGGGGACGATGGGGTTCTCCGCTTTTCGGGATTCCGTCTGCGGGCGGGGGCTTTGCAGGGGACGGTCTCGTCATGTCCAAAAAACGTGATGCTCGTACTGCGCCGATGCGGCCGGCGATGAGCCTCACCGACCGGCTATACGATCCGGCAACCCGGGGGCTGTTGTTCCAAGTCCTGGTGCTCGCCGGTATCGTCTGGCTGGGCTATGGCATCGTTTCAAACACGATCGTCAACCTGGAGCGCCAGGGCATCGCGTCGGGCTTCGGGTTTCTTGACCGCACGGCCGGCTTCGATGTCTCGCAATCGCTGATCC
>CAYGRH010000040.1:0-13922 GCA_964352165.1 uncultured Hyphomicrobiaceae bacterium
CTTGCGGAGGTTTTCCAGGTGGCGCTTGAGGTTTGCAGCACCCTTCTCGACGGCTGCGACGTTTTCGTTCTTGAGATCGTCCTTGCCAACGCCGCCATGCATTTTGAGCGCGCGGATGGTGGCGACAATGACGACAGCCTGGGGCTTCAGGTCGGCCATGCGGCACTTGATGTCAAAGAACTTCTCAGCGCCGAGATCTGCGCCGAAACCGGCTTCCGTGACGACATAGTCGCAAAGCTTGAGTGCCGTCTTGGTGGCGAGAACCGAGTTACAGCCGTGTGCGATGTTGGCGAAGGGACCGCCATGGATGAAGACGGGGTTGTTTTCGAGCGTCTGAACCAGGTTTGGCATCAGCGCGTCTTTCAGCAGAACGGTCATTGCGCCGTCTGCGTTCAGTTCACGAGCCAGAACTGGTTTTTTCTCGCGCGTGTAACCAACAACGATGTTGCCGAGGCGGCGCTGAAGGTCGGTAAGATCTTTTGCGAGGCAGAGGATTGCCATGACTTCGGAGGCAACAGTGATGTCGAAGCCGTCCTGACGGGGGAAGCCGTTTGCGATGCCGCCCAGCGAGTTGACGATCTGGCGCAGCGCGCGGTCGTTCATGTCGATAACGCGGCGCCATGCGATGCGGCGCTCGTCGAGGCCGAGCTTGTTGCCCCAATAGATGTGGTTATCGACGAGAGCGGCCAACAGGTTGTTGGCAGACGTGATGGCGTGGAAGTCGCCGGTAAAGTGCAGGTTGATGTCTTCCATCGGTACGACCTGGGCGTAACCGCCGCCCGCTGCACCGCCCTTGACGCCGAAGCATGGCCCGAGTGAAGGCTCGCGCAGGCAGCTCATGGCTTTCTTGCCGATCCGGTTCAGACCGTCGCCGAGGCCGACCGTCGTCGTTGTCTTGCCTTCGCCAGCAGGCGTCGGGCTGATCGCCGTGACGAGAATGAGCTTGCCATCCTTTTTCGCGCTCAGAGAGTCGACGAACTCAGACGATAGCTTCGCCTTGTATGGGCCGTAGTTCAGAAGCTTTTCGGCGGGGATGTCGATCCTTGTGGCGACATCCACAATCGGCCGCATCTTGGCTTCGCGGGCAATCTCAATATCTGACTTGACCGTCATTAGGTTTCCTCCAGGTTGTGTCTTTGGCCGGTGAGCGGCTTAATGGGCCGGCGAGCGGCATCAGGATTTTGCTTGTGGGGCTGCAAAGACGTCGCCGACCTTCAACCCAGATGATTCGGCGTATTCAGCAGCCGCAACCTTGGCGCCCTTGCCCGCGCGAACCCGCTTGAGCTGGATGGCGCCGCCGTTAGCGGCCACAGTCACTCCGTCGTCTCCGATGGCGAGAACTTCGCCGGGTGCGCCCGTTCCATCGACCTTGGCACTGTCATAAACATCCAGCCGTTCGCCGTTGAATGTGCTCCAGGCGCCGGGGGCGGGATTTGCTGCGCGGATCACGTTGTAGACCTCAGAGACAGGCTTTGCCCAATTGATCTCAGCTAAGTCCTTTTTGAACCAACTTTCATAAGAGCCGGCGGACAGGTCCTGGGTGTGCTTGAGAATCACGCCTGCTTTGACCAGATCGAGCGATTCCAGCATGGCTTCGACGCCCATTGGGAACAGTTTCTTAAAGTAAACGTCGCCGATCGTTTCATCCGGCCCGATTTCGCAGGTCTTCTGCATCAGGATCGGCCCTTCATCGAGACCGTCGTCAGGCCAGAAGATCGTCAGTCCGGTGCGTGTCTTGCCCATGGCGATCGGCCAGTTGATGGAAGACGGGCCGCGATGCCAGGGGCAAAGCGAGGGATGGTACTGGAACGTGCCGAAGCGCGGGGCGTCGCGCACGTCCTTAGGGACGAACAGGAGGACGTAGGCCATCATACAAACGTCGGCATCAAACGACTTCATCAATTCAAGCGCTTCAGGCGTCTTCCAGGACGCCGGCTGGTGAACTGGAAGGCCCTTCTCACGGGCGAACTCGACGAGGGGATCTTCGGGCTTTCCCTCCTTTGTCGGCGCGCAGCAGACCGCTACCACGTCTTCCCCACGCTCCAGGAGTTTTTCGAGGACGGCCTTGCCGAATGCCTGCTGGCCATGGACGACGATACGCATAGTTTCACCTCTCCGCCCCGCGCATGCCGGGCAGCTTTCTGGTTGGAGCTGAGTTTTGCTTCTGGACCGACAGAGGCTCCTTGAGCCCCAACCTCCCCATCCTGTTATTGACCTGGATAAGATCGGCTGGAACTCGCGCAGTCACCTCGACGGATACCTATTCGGCAGCAGCTTTCTTGACGACAGACGTTGCACCGCTGTCACGCAAATGCTCGACTTCTTCAGGTGAATAGCCGAGGACATCGCGCAAGATTTCGTCGGTGTGTTCACCCAGTAGGGGCGAGCGGGTGACTTCGACTGGGCTGTCCGACAACTTCACCGGGCAACCCACGGAAAGGTATTTGCCGCGTTCAGGGTGATCGACTTCGACGATCGTGCCGGTCGCGCGCAGGCTCTGGTCTTCGGCGATCTCTTTCATGGAGAGGATCGGTCCGACAGGAATGTCCAGTGGGTTACAGATCTCCATGACCTCGAACTTGGTCTTGGTCTTGGTCCATTCTTCGATTGTCTCGAAGATGTGGGTCAGCTTATCGAGGCGGGCTGCGGGCTTGGCGTAGGCTGGATCGTCTTTCCACTCGGGCTTGCCGATGACATCGCAGATCTTGGGCCAGGCTGCTGCCTGAGTGATGAAGTAGGTGTAGGCGTTGGGATCGGTTTCCCAGCCCTTGCACTTCAAGATGCGGCCGGGTTGGCCGCCGCCTGAATCGTTACCGGCGCGCGGGGTTGCTTCGCCGAATGGAATGCCTTCACCGTATTGCGAATATTCCGTCAGCGGGCCCTTCTCGACGCGCTGCTGGTCGCGCAACTTAACCCGGCAAAGGTTCAACACGCCATCCTGCATGGGGGCGAGAACGCGTTGTCCCCGGCCTGATTTTTCGCGCTGGAACAACGCGGTGACGATGCCGAGTGCGAGGTGCAGGCCCGTGCCGCTATCGCCAATCTGGGCACCCGTCACGAGCGGCGGACCATCTCGGAAGCCGGTCGTCGACGCCGAGCCGCCAGCACACTGGGCGACGTTCTCGTAGACCTTGCAGTCTTCGTAGGGACCTGGGCCGAAGCCTTTGACCGAGGCCAGGATCATGCGCGGGTTGAGTTCCTGGATGCGTTCCCAGGAAAATCCCATGCGGTCGAGTGCGCCTGGAGCGAAGTTCTCAACGAGCACGTCACAGGTCTTGATGAGACGTTCAAGAACCTTCTTGCCGTCTTCGTTCTTGGTGTTGATCGTGACGGAACGCTTGTTGTGATTGAGCATGGTGAAGTACAGGCTGTCGGCGCCGGGTACGTCGACCAACTGCTGGCGGGTGGCATCACCTGCGCCGGGGCGCTCGACCTTCATCACATCTGCACCAAACCACGCGAGAAGCTGGGTGCAGGTCGGCCCGGACTGGACGTGGGTGAAATCCAGAACCTTTACGCCGTCTAAAGCCTTCATTCGTAACTCCCAACCTTATCTGTCTATCCGTGCGGACCTCTGCTGCGGAGCGTCTCGCGTGTTGTTTCCATTTCATCTGACCGACCGTGGCAGGGGACTTGCCATCGGACGTGCCGAACTCGTGCGTGGGATCGATAGCCTGCCAGCAGCGATATCGCCATCCCTGCTGGCAGGCGTTCTTAAGCGCTTACTTGTACATCGTCTGGTTCTTGGTGCCCGGAGCATATTCACGCGGGTCGACCCAGATGTTGACGACGGCGGAGCGACCGGTTTTGGCAATCGCTTCGCGGGCGCGCAGCAGGGCTGGCTGGATTTCGCTTGCCTCGCGGACCTCCTCGCCGTGGCCGCCCAGCATGTGGGCGAACTGGCTGAACGGGATGTCGCCCAGAAGGTTGCCGACCGAGCCGCGTTGTTCGCCGTACTTGGAGATCTGGCCGTAGCGGATCTGGTTCATGGCGGAGTTGTTGCCAATGACTGCGAGATAGGGCGCGCCGAAGCGGTTTGCCGTTTCCATGTCAAAGGCCGTCATACCGAAGCTGCCATCGCCGTAGTAGCACATGACCTCTTTTTCCGGATTGGCGAGCTTTGCGGCCATCGCAAATCCGGTGCCCACTCCGAGGGAACCCAGCGCGCCGGGGTCCATCCACTGGCCGGGATTGCGCGGGCGCACAGCCTGGGCCGAGATGGTGACAACGTCTCCACCATCGCCAATATAGACAGTGTCTTCGCCCAGGAATTCGTTGATTTCCCAAGCCACGCGGAAGGGATGGATCGGCGACTGGTCGGTCGTGAACAGAGGCATCAGCTTTTCCAAAGCCTTTGCTTCGGCGTCGCGCAGCTTGCTCATCCAGTCCTTGCGCGCCTTGCGCTTACCGGAGTCGATGTTTGCGGTTGCGGCATCGAGCACGGCACCGAGGATCGCTCCGGGATCGCCTGCAAGACCCAGTGAGATATCGCGGTTCTTGCCGACTGTGCGGTAATCCTGATCGATCTGAACGAGCGTGAGATCGTTGGAGATGCGCTTGCCGTAGCCCATGCGGAAGTCGAACGGCGTGCCGACAACGACAATGACGTCGGCGTTCTTGAATGCCAGTGAGCGTGTGCGGTCGAAGTGGTGCTCATCGCCGGGTGGCAGCAGGCCACGGCTTGCGCCGTTGAAGTATCCGGGGATGTCGAGGCCGCGGAGGAGAGCGACGGCCTCGTTGTGGCCGCGCGATGTCCAGACCTGCTGGCCGAACAAAATGGCCGGGCGCTCGGCCTTTACCAGAATGTCGGCGAGCTTTTCGATGTCGGCCTGGTCGCCGATCGACCTCACTGAAGCGCGATAGTGGCCGGCCTTGGGGATCACGGCTGAGTCGATGTGGACTTCGCGGTCGAGAACGTCGCGAGAGATTTCGAGATACGATGGGCCGTAGGCGCCGGCAAAGCTTTCGCGGGCGGCCATGGCGATCATGTCGGGGATGCGCTCGGTCGTGAGCACCTGCTCGGCGAACTTGGTGATGGGGCGCATCAGGCGGGCGTGCGGCAGATCCTGCAGCGAACCCATCTTGTGCTGGGACAGACCGCCGCCGCCGCCGATGTGCAGGATCGGGCTTTCGGAGCGGAAGGCCGTGGCAACGCCGGTGATGGCGTTGGTGCAGCCGGGGCCGGCGGTGGTGACAACGCAGCCGAGCTTGCCGGTCTGGCGCGCATAACCGTCTGCGGCGTGGGCTGCGACCTGCTCGTGGCGGACGTCGATGATGCGGATGCCTTCGTCGATGCAGCCGTCGTAGATGTCAATGATGTGGCCGCCGCAAAGCGTGAAGATGGTGTCGACACCTTCGCTCTTGAGCGCCTTGGCGACGAGCCGGCCACCGGACACAATGTTCGGGTCCGAACTCTTGCGCGCGAGTGTGTCATCGGCGGTATTGGATGCCGGGGCTGATGCCTGAGCTGCCATGTGTCTCTTTCCTTTGTCTAAAGACCGTTGCTTTGCTTTTCAGCGTTTCCTCAGTCAATATCCACGGAGCGTTCGACGTGCTGCCGAAGCTTCATGGTGTGCTCGCGCACAAGCCGGCTGGCCAGATCGGGATCGCGGGCCTCGAGGGCCTTGATGATCTCGGTATGGTCCGCAATCGAGCGCTTGGCGCGGTCGTCTTCAAAAATCGTGCGCTTGCGAATGGCGCGAACGTGGATGAACAAGCTGTCGGTGATCTCGTTGATCAGCGGGCACTTGCCTAGAGTGATGATCGCTTCGTGAAATGTAATGTTGGCGTCGGAGTATTCGCCCATGTGAAGGGCGACTTCGTCCTGCTTGAACTGGTCGACGAGATCATGAAGGCTGGCGATTTCTTGATCGGTCGCAGAAGTGGCTGCAAGTCGTGCCGCCATGCTTTCGAGGGCCGCCCAGACCGTAATCATGTCGAGGATTTCGGCCTTCGTCTTGCGCACGATGAAGATGCCGCGACGGGCAACGACTTTGACGAGACCTTCTTGATCCAATTGTGCCAGCGCCTCGCGGAGCGGTGTGCGCGATATGCCGAAGCGGGCTGAAAGATCGCGTTCGTCTAGACGAAGCTGCGCGTCGTTGTCGTAGATGTTCATGCTCATGATCGCAGCTTTGAGCGCCTTGTAAGCCTTGGACTTCAGGCTTTGACTTTCGCCGATCGGGGAGATGTTCAAGCTCATGTCCGGCACGGTGATCTAGCCTCCAGGCTGCTTAGGAGCGTTTCCTTACCCGCTCGATTGACCAACGCCGACGCTAGGCGTCACTTAGCCAACTTCGCCGACGTTGCAGCCTCGCTTGCGACCGAGGCCTGCCGAGTTCAAAGCCTACGCGCATCCCGCGCGATCAGCCTCAAATCCAAACACGATGCCTGTTAGATCAGGCACAAGCCCCTATTGGCATATGGTATACCACTGGGTTTTGTCTGCCGCAAGCCAAGTTTGCAGGCTTGCGGCAGGTTTCAGGCTGCCTGGTTCTTCATGCCGAACGCTTGAGAGCCAAGCGCACGAAACTTTTCCGAGGCGCACGCCCTGACAGCCCTGCTTCATCCCCCGGCTGCAGGTTTCGGCTTACTGCCTCGAAGTCGCTTGTAGATCGGCATCAGCACTGGCAGAGCGAGCAGGATTAGCGCAATGACCATGATCGGGCCGGAGTAGGCGCGCGTGAAAAAGATCATCGGATCGCCACCACTGATCAGCAACGATTGGCGCAAGGCAGGCTCTGTCAACGGGCCCAGCACGATCGCGAGAACAGCTGGGGCGACAGGATAGTCGAGCTTGCGCATCAGATATCCCACGATCCCGAACAAAAGCATCAACCAGACGTCATGCATGTCCTGCGTCGGCGCGTAACCTCCGACGAGGCAGAGCGTCAGGATGATCGGCGCCAATACCGTGAACGGTAGCTTCAAAACGTAGATGAAGGCTGGAATGAACAGGATGTTTAGGATCACGGCGAACAGGTTGGCAACATACAGTGACGCGATCAAACCCCAAACGAAGTCCGGGTTTGCCGTGAACAGTCGCGGGCCCGGCTCCAAACCCCAAATGACCATGCCGCCGAGCAGGATTGCAGTGGTCGGTGAACCAGGAATACCCAGTGTCAGCATCGGCAGCATGGAGCCGGTGCTGGCGGCGTTGTTTGCTGCTTCGGGTGCCGCAACACCTTCGACTGAGCCGTGTCCGAACTTTTCGGGGTGCTTAGACATCTGCTTGCCGATCCCGTAGGCCATCAGCGAGCCAGGCGTTGCACCGGCGGCCGGTAGAATGCCGACAAAGTAACCCAGGAACGACCCCATGGTCATAACGCGCCAAGACGAACTCATGATCTCAGCGAAATTTTTCTTGGTTCGCTTCCAGGTCATGATCGCCTCGGACAGCATCGACTTGCCACCGGCTTTCGCGTTCTCCTCGACCGTCCAAAGCATCTCGCCGATGCCGTAGATCCCGATTGCGAGAACAAGGAAGTTGATGCCGTGTAGGAAGCCAGTGATATCGCCAAAGATCAGGCGCGGCGCACCAGACATGATGTCAAGACCAACGGCGGCCAACACGAGGCCGATGCAAATGGAGAAGATCGTCTTCGGTATGTCGTCACCGCCAAGCCCTACGAACGTGGCGAAAGCCAGCATCATCAGCGCGAACGTCTCGGGCGAGCCGAACGACAGCGCGACATAGGCAAGCGGAGGAGCAAAGAACGTGAACAGAATGACAGAGATCGTGCCGCCGATGAAAGACGCGACGGCTGCGGTGGTCAGTGCAAGGTCGGCCTTGCCCTGCTTAGCCAGCGGTCTACCGTCGAACGTCGTGGCGACGGCCGTCGATGCTCCGGGGATGCCAAGCATGATCGAGGAGATCGCCCCGCCATACATCGCACCGTAATAGAGGGCTGCCAGGAAGATGATCGCACCCTCCGGCGGAACCAGGAAGGTGAGCGGCAAAAGAATGGCCACGCCGTTGACCGACCCCAGCCCCGGCATCGCGCCGATGAACAATCCCGCCGAGCAGCCAAGGACGATCAGCAACAGGTTGAGCGGCTGCAGCGCGACCGCAAATCCATGGAACAGCAGCTGAACAATTTCGATCATGGCGTGAAGCCCTTATTTTTCCAGTTTTCGATGCTCAAGCGACTGTGTTTGTCAGCACTTGGCTCCGGATTTCAGATCAATGCAGCACTGCGCAGCGCTCGATGAACAGCGACGCGTCGGCTGGCATTTTCACAGGCCATAGAAGAATGCGAAGATCGGCAGGAACAGCGGCTCGGTCATCCCCTTAGGCAAGGTGATGTTGAGCATTATCTCGAAAAACAGGAAGGTGATGACAGGCACAGAAAGCGCGATCGTCAGCGTAAGCAACCAGCTGTGACGCCCCATCACCTGCAGGTAGAAGATCAGGAATAGAGGTAGAGCGCCATAGAAGCCGATGCCATTAAAGCCCCCGATGCCGATGCCGCCCACCAAGGCGATGCAGCCGGTCAGCGCCAATGCCACGGTGGCCACCGGTGCGAACATTCCCGGCTCGAAAAATGGATCCTCATTGCTGGCAATCGGCCCGACACGGCGCACCCAATTAACCAGGATCCAGATGCACGAACCAAGCATCACTGCAGAAAGCCAGAACGGCCAAGAGCCGCCACCGGGTCCAACACCCCTTACCCAAAAGATTGGAAGTTCGGCGCTCTTCCACATAAAGTAGATCGAAAGCACCGCCATCGCGAGCCCCATCAGGAGTTCTGCTGTGCGAACAGTCATGGCACTCAATCCTTGTACCTTGGGTTCTTGCTCGAGGTCGCATGCGGCTGGCCACATTATGAAGCCGGACGCACTTCTCCTGTCAGCTCCGACACGCCCCGATCGAGAACGCTTGTCGCCGCTACTGGCTTGACAAAAATGTCTGCGAGAATTGCTTGGGTTCTGAGTTGGGCCAGCCCGTAATCAGGGAGGAGGGCTGGCCCGCTTCAGTGATGTTTGTGAACAGGCGAGATTACTTGATCTCGCCCATTTCCTTCAGCATCGTCCGATGGATTTCGTTTTCGTTTTTCCAATAGGCCATCAGCGCATCACCGCTGAGCGCATCGCCCTGCAGCTTCTTCTTGACGCGGTAGTCCTGCCAGTCCTTGGAATTAAAGACCTTCGTAAACAGGTCGCTGTAATACGCCTTTGCCCCGTCGCTCATGCCAGGTGCGCCGACGACTGTACGCTGCATGAAGTAGACGAAGTCCTTGCCGATTTCCTTGAACGTGGGAACGTCTTTGTAGATCTGCTCAGGCGTGAAGCACGCCAGCGGTTTGGTTTTGTTGGCGGCGTCGCCGGGCTTGAAAAACGGCTCCTGCTCGGACGGGTTGTTGACCGTCGAATTGGCGTTGTTACCAGCGAGTTCCTTTGCAACGGCGCCGCCGCCCTTGAACGGAACGTACTTCATCTTCAGACCGTAGGCGGTGTTCAGGTAGTCCGTCAGGAGGTTATCTTCCGACGCTTTGCCCGTTCCGGCCATGATCCAATCCGAACCTGCTGCCTTAGCTGCCTTCACAAAATCATCGACATTATTGATGTCTTTGCGGTCTACGTTGACCCACAGACAGAACGTGTCCTCGGCCATGCGCACCACTGGAGTAAATTCGGTGATGTCGATACCGAGAGCAGGCTGGCGAAGAGGTGTCGTATAGAAAGAGTTCAGGGTGAACATGATCGTATGATCGTCGCCCTTCTTGCCTTTCATGTAGACAAGCGCTTCTGCGCCCGAACCGCCGCCCTTGTTGACCGGAACGACAGGCACTGCGGCCATTTTTTCCTTGGCAATGATCGACTGCAAGAAGCGGACAGCCTTGTCTGCTCCACCGCCAGGACCCGCCATGACGACGAATTCGATTGGCTTTTGAGGCTTCCATTCGGCCTGTGCGGCCGTAGTGGCGACCAATGCCATTGCACCGGCTCCGGCAAGTCCGACACCGAGACGCATTGCGTCGCGTTTAATTGAGAACATTCGTGTGTTCCTCCACGTGGGTTTCCTCCGACTACCCGGCAGCAGCCGGTAGTGCTAAAGCCCTACCGCCCGACCCGGATAATTCTGTGGCGCTTTTATTTGTTTTGGTGGAGCCCAAACCGGGCATGACACCATGCGCCTTAGGTTGGAATACCGTATGCCAACATATAAATAGTTGCAACGTATTTTTGATTCGCCGCGATTTTCGCTGAAGAACATCAAGGAAAATCAATGTGGAATTCCGACGCATCCAACCGGGATGCCAACCGCGCCAGACCTCTCCCCCGACCGTCATTCATGCGATCCAGATCTTAGCTCCAGCCAGCCGACAACGTCCCACTTTGGTCTAACAGGTGCACTTGTGCAATGGGCTTCATTTCGAGGTGGCGCGGAAGTCGTATTTCGCGCTTTTCAGATTCTGCGGGATGCTTCGCGTCGAGAGAGCTTTCCGTGCCGCGTTGGCTTGTGGCCACGTCGCAGCCTTCCCTGCCCGTACAGCGATGGGTCGCTAGGCCCCATTGGGCAGGAGCGTGATGTCGTGATAGAGGCAAGTTCTGCCCACGAGTGGTGAAGCGCCAAGCAGAACGATCGGGATGAAACGTGGATCTTCTGGAATTTCAAGCCAAGGAACTGCTGTCACGGTTCGACATTCCTATTCCGTCGAGCCGGATTGCCGACAACGTCGAGGACGCGGAAAAGTGCGCGCGCAGGCTACGTTGCGACCGGTTTGTCGTGAAAGCGCAGGTGCGCGCGGGCGAACGACGCGAAGCCGGTGGCATCCGCTTCGCCGCCTCGCCTGAAGGCGTCCGCGCAACCTCTGAACTCATGCTCGGCCAGCGTTTCTTGACCAAGCAGATGCAGGGAAGACCGCAAACGGTTCATTGGTTGCTGATCGAGGAAGCGGTGAATGCCGCGCGACTTCTGTTTGCAGCCGTAGTTCTGGACCGGACGACCGGCGGGCTGGTGCTTCTTACAAGCCGTGCGGGCGGGGAAGGGATTGAAACGCGCGCGGTCAACGAACCTGGACTGATCACGCGCACGCCAATCCGGCTTGACGGCCAGATCGCCAAGGCTGATTTCGATGCAGCCGCCCGAGCCATCGAGCTTGAGGGGCCTGCTGCTGTGGCAGCCGCAGACATATTTCAAAAAATGGCCCAGCTTGCGGTTCAGCTCGACGCACCGCAGGTGGAAATCAATCCACTGGCGCTCACGCCCGACGGTCGGCTGATCGCGCTCGATGCCAAGATATCCGTCGATGGCAATGCCCTCTTCCGGCATCCTGCCCTGGCTCAGATGAAGAGTGCCTTTGAATCGGAGACGGGCGAGACCGAAGAACTGGGCGCTGACCGTCACCAGCTCAACTATCTTGCGATGGATGGCGATATCGGCATTGTCGCAAACGGCGCGGGGCTGGCGCTCGCAAGCCTTGATCTGGTTGTGAAGGCAGGCGGACGGCCGGCCAATTTCATGGACATCCGCACGACCGCCAGCAGTCTCGATATCGCCTATGGGTTATCGCTCGTTCTGGCGAACCCGCAGGTGCGAGCCGTCCTCGTCAACGTCCACGGCGGGGGAATGCAGCGGTGCGATACGATTGCCGAGGGCGTTGCCGTCGCGGTGCGGAAACAAGTGAAGCCTATTCCCATCGTCGTCAGGCTGGCTGGCAACAACGCCGACTTCGCCCGCACGCGGCTTCGCGCGGCGGGCGTTGCGTTTACCGAAGCAAGCGATATGGCACAGGCCGCCGCGATGGCGGTTCAAGCCAGCAAGAGCGGGACTGCCTGACGGGTGGCCTTGTTCCTGAATGCCCACATTTGCGGAGCGCCGATTGCACTGCAGCCCCTCCCGCGGTCTCAGCCTTAACGTTGCGCAAAGCCATAAAAGGCGCCTCTTCGCGACGCTTCCGATCCCTCGGCTATCGTCGCAGCCTCTTGACGGGAGGCCCCATTTCGATGCTTACCCTCACGTGAAACTTTCGTCTAACGAGAAGAAAAGCATTCGAAGAGACTGGGGAGAAACTTATGAAGGTCTGTATTTACGGCGCTGGAGCGATCGGCGCTCACATCGGTGTTTTGATGAAACTCGCTGGCGTCGACGTCTCGTTGATCGCTCGCGGTCCCCATCTCGAGGCCATCAATCAGAACGGCCTGAAACTCATCATCGATGGGGAAGAAAAAGTCGCAAAGATGCCGGCGACGAAGACGCCCGCTGATCTTGGGCCGCAGGACTATGTGATTGTCACGTTGAAATCGCATCAGGCCTGGGAGAGTGCCGAAGACATGCTGCCGCTGCTGGGGCCGGACACGGCGATCGTAACGGCGCAGAACGGCATTCCGTGGTGGTACTTCTACGGCTTTGAAGGCCAGTACGCGAACCTGCAGCTTGAAAGCGTCGATCCGGGCGGACGCCAGTGGAAAACGCTCGGGCCGCAGCGGGCCATCGGGTGTACGGTCTATCCGGCAGCCGAAATCGTTTCCCCCGGCGTGGTCAAGCATACCTATGGCGACAGGTATGGATTGGGCGAACCCAACCGTCAGGAAAGCGAACGCGCCAAGAAGCTCGCTGGAGCGTTCGAGGCTGCGGGACTGAAATCCAAAGTCTATCCAGAAATCCGCAACGACATCTGGCTGAAGCTGTGGGGCAACCTGTGCTTCAACCCGATCTCCGCGCTGACGCACGCAACGCTCGATGTTGTCGCGACCGATCCTGGAACGCGGGCCGTTGCACGGCAGATGATGGAAGAAGCGGAACGACTGGCCCGGCGGATCGGTGCGCACTTCCGCGTCGATATCGACCGGCGCATTGATGGTGCCGCGAAAGTTGGCGCACATCGCACGAGCATGCTTCAGGATCTGGAAAAGGGCCGCAAGCTTGAACTCGACGCCTTGTTGAGTGTGGTTCAGGAAATGGCGCGTCTTGTCGACGTGCCGACGCCGACCATCGATACCGTGCTTGCGCTCACCAAGCAGATGGGCCGGGTGCATGGCGTCTATCCGGTATTCCCGGAAGAAGCGCTCGATCCCGACCTTGCCCGCGTGGGCATCGACTAAATTTTTCGGACCATTTCACGGGCAGGGCACGGGCTTCGTTGAGGTCCGCTGCCACAGCGTGGCTCTCGACATCGAGCGCTGGCGCGCACTGTCCATAAAACTGAAATTCCACCAGCCCCGTGCAGCTGGTGGAATTTTTTTGGAGTGCGCTTGCCACTGTCAGCGATGGGCCGGTGTGCGGAAGCTCCTCGATCAGGCCGTCAATCAATACGGCAATCGTCCAGCCAAGATGAACCGTCATCAGCATGTTGCATTTCGACAACGAGGCGGTCGTGCGAAGGCCGGATTTTGAACATTGCTTACTTCAAATGTGCACCCGACCAAAGGCTGATGAGGCTGGGTTGCCGCACTTATTCCGTCTTGTGGAATGAGAAATACTGGATGATTTTTCAAATCGTTACATTGTGTACTATTCTCGAAATGTTTTTCGGTGAAGTGCAACTTTTGACGGGCATTTTGATTGATGCGATTTGTGAAATATTGCGTTGAGAATCTGCAAGCGTCGCAATCGTCAAGGTTCGCTAGACGTTCACTTGAACTTCAATCTGCATGGGACCATTGTCCCTCTTGGCCGAAGCGGCAGGGCGTTTCAAAGAGGGCAAACTTAAAGCGCACTGACGAAAAACATTCCGCATCGAGAGGCTGTCAGCCTGCGTTTCGTGCGTCAGGTTGCGGCCGCGTCGATGAAGGACTTCCTACAGAGGAAAACAACTGCTCGGCGGCGGGGGAGAACCTGGGACTTGATGTTTCCGCGGAGGCATCAAGTCTCACTTTTCCATCAGCGCGGCAGGCGTGCACATCTTTCATTCATTCTGACATTTTGATCTCAGACAGCAGGCGGGATTTTGTCGGCCGTCGTCGCTGTGCCATGC
>CAYGRH010000040.1:13932-15231 GCA_964352165.1 uncultured Hyphomicrobiaceae bacterium
GGGAAACTCCTGAGACTTGATGCTTCCGCGGAGGCATCGAGTCTCATTTTCCTTCCGCGCACCAAGTGCATCCAACTTCCTTTCAGACATTAGATTCTGAGACGGCGGCCCAATCTGAGAGCGCAGGCCATCCTCAGACAGCAGGCGGGATTTTGTCGGCCGTCGTCGCTGTGCCATGCGTGCGCCTGGCCTCGGACTCCCGGCGCGCGACATAGGCGGACGCGGCGAAGATTACAAAGCCGCCGATCCAGGTTTCGATGCCGATGCTCTCGCCAAAGGCCAGATATCCCAGCAACACCGCAAACGGCAACCGGATGAACTTGTAGGTCATGACGAGCGAGGCTTCGGTGGCCGCGTAGCCGCGAACTAGGGACATGTGTCCGAGCACCGCGCACAAGCCCATACCGGCGATGTAGGGCCAAAGCTCCCATGGCGGCCAGACCCAGACGAATAGCGCTGGAACCAGCGATAGCGGCGTCAAAAGAAGGTTGGTCAGAAACACCACGCGGTCCGCATCATCGACGTGGGTCAGCTTCTTGACCAACGGCCCGATGATGCCGATGGCCATGGCTGAGACAAGGGCGAGCATCTGGCCGGCTCCCAATTCGGAGACGCCGGGTTGAAGCATGATCAGGGCGCCGATGAAGCCGGCTGCCAGTGCCGTCCAGCGGCGCAGGCGGATCTTCTCGCCCAGAAGCAGAATTGCGAAGAGCGTTCCAAACAACGGCGAGAGGAAGCTGATCGCCGTCACCTCGCCGATCGGGATGAGGGCGATCGCGTGGAACATCGCGGTCGCTGCACAAAAGCTGACGGCAACGCGCGCGCCATAGAGGTGAAGCTGCTCGGTCCTGACAAGGGACATGCCGCGCCAGGCAAACAAAGGCAGCATCCAGATCACGCAAAAAAGGTTGCGGAAGAACACGACCTGGAAGGGATCCAACCCAGAAAGCGCGAGATACCGGCCGAACGCCGTAATGGCTGCAAGGAAAGCCATCGCAACGATCACCCACAGCGCCCCTGCGACGGGTTCTTCGCGTTTGCCCGACCGCCCGCTGTCGCGCAATGCCGCGCCTAGGCGCGACCGGCGGCTGGTGGGTTGCGTTGACACGAATGGCGCTCCTGATTGCGAAAGCGGCCTATCACCGGATTAGGTGCGCCGGCAGGCCTATCGCATGCGATTTCAGCCTGATTGACGTTGCTACTCTTTCGTTTCGCGATGTGCATCAGATAAATATGGCTCGTGAACCAAGAGTTGCCTGCCGCCATTGCGTTCACATGCATTTTCCGGCTCAAAGGGCG
>CAYGRH010000041.1:0-15138 GCA_964352165.1 uncultured Hyphomicrobiaceae bacterium
TGTTCGTGCGAACCTGAACCTGTGTGCCGCGAGGACGCGCCGCCTGACAAAGCTGCCGAGCCCTCAGGCGCTAGCGGTCAGGGGAAATCGCCCTAAGCGCTCCGGCTCGATCTGTTGATCGAAGCCAAAGTGAAATCTAACCGGCCAATGTGAATTCGAACCGGTAAGACCAGAAATTTTCTGCCGGCGACGCCGTTTATCCAACCCCTTCAACATCCGAGCCCGCGCCTTGTGAAGTTCTTTTATCCAGATCTGCCCGACCTTTCGCTGCCGGCTGGTCACCGCTTTCCAGCCAGCAAGTATAGGTTGCTGGTTGATAAGGTGCTGAAGGCCGGCATCATGTTGCCCGGTGAACTCCTGCCATCGCCGCTTGCCGGTCGCGAAGAGATCGCGCTTGTGCACGATCAAGCCTACATTGAAGACGCCTTCAACGGGACGCTGAGCGGGGCAGCCCAGCGACAGATCGGCGTGCCCTGGAGCCCGCTTCTTCTCGCGCGCTCGCGCGCCACGGTCGGTGGCTCCATCGCCGCTGCACGCGCGGCCCTCGAGACTGGATTGTCCGGCCAGCTCGCCGGCGGCACGCACCACGCCCACAAGAGTTTCGGCTCGGGATTTTGCGTCTTCAACGATCTCGCGATAGCGACCCAAGTTCTACGCCGCGAAGGGCGCGCAAAACGCATCGCCATTCTTGACCTCGACGTTCATCAAGGCGATGGCAACGCAGCCCTGTTCTCAGATGACGCCGGGGCGTACGTGGCCAGCGTGCATGGCAGGCGCAACTTCCCGTTTCTGAAAGTTCCATCCGACCTGGACATTGCCCTCGAAGACGGCACGCAGGATGCTGGCTTTCTCCACGCTGTTGCAAAAGCCATTGCCGCGGTCGAAGACTTTCGCCCCGACATCCTGTTCTACATCTCAGGCGTCGATCCGCTGAGCGAAGACCGCCTCGGGCGCCTCGATGTGACCGCGTTCGGACTGGCACAGCGCGATTCGATGGTCAGCGAATTCTGCAGTCGTGCAGGTTTGCCGATGTCGATCGTCATTGGCGGCGGATATGCCGAACCCATCGAGTTGACTGTTGACGCCTACGCGCAAACGTTTTCCATCGCCCGAAGCGTGCTCAAGCTTTGACGGGAGTCCGGCAAGGTCGGGAAAATCCAAGCCGGTTCGAAGGGGCGGGCTGCCTGGAATAAGACACCGCTATTGCGCGCGTTTCATCGTGACCTTCACGTTGACCGGCACGTCCAGCCCAACCCAGGCTCCGGTGGAATCCGACTGTTTGCCGATTTCAAAGTCGAGCCGCCTGAGTTTGGTCGTCCCCTCGATCACTGCCGCTTCCCCATTCAGCGCAAACGAAAAGGACAGCGTGACCGGCACCTCCGCCCCTCGCATGGCAAGTGTTCCATCCGCTTCGAACGTCCCATCGCCCGTCTTTCGGAAGGCGGTCGTCACGAAGCGCGCCTCGGCAAATTTCGCGATATTGAACCAGTCCGCGGTAGGCAGCGTCTTGTCGTATGTCACATCGCCTGTAACCGCAGAGGCAAGATCCACGACGACATCTGCCTTAGCGTCATCCAGGTTGTCAGGATCAAATCGGATGACCGCCATCCAGCGTTGGAACGAGCCATCAAAAGTGCGTCCGGCGTGCGATGAAGAAAATCCGATCCGGCTTGCTGCATGATCGACCGTCCACCCGCCCGCTAGGCTAACGACCGGCTGCCCTGTAATCGCAAGAAGGAGTCCCAGCGCTCCCAGTCCCATCCGGCGAACACGCCGCAGGCAGGTTTGAAAAGCCGCCATCATCAATTTCCCGCCGACTTCGTTTCCTGCTGTCGCGGGCGCGCCCAGGGCAGCATGCGCGACAACACCGTATCGCGATCAATGAACTGGTGTTTCAGAGCAGCCCCGACGTGGAGAAGGATCAACCCGGCCATCACATAGCCCGCTGTGCCATGGGCGTATTTGAGCGCATCCTCCACCGGCTTCTTGTCTTCCAGACCAGCCAGCCAGCCGATATGCGGCCACTCGAACAAGCCAAACACGATTGTAGGAATGCCAAGTGGGCTGGACGAGACGAGCGCCCATCCCAACAGCGGCATGCCGATCATCAAGACGTAGAAGGCTACATGCGTAGCGTGAGCAGCCCGCCGCTCAAACGGCGTCAGGCTGTCCGGCAAAGAGGGCGCGGGATGGACAAGCCGCCAAATCAGCCGCAACACACTCAACACCAAAACGGAGAGCCCGAACGATTTGTGCCACTGATAAACAACGAACGCCAAGCCCTGGGTCTTAGGGTCTTTGATGGCATCGCTCATCCAGATGCCAGCCCCGATAAGCCCGATGACGCAAAGCGCGATGAGCCAATGCAATAAAATCGCCACGGTGGTGTACCGCTCTTGCGAGGCAGCGCTCATGATGACCTTTCACAGCCGGTAGTCAGCAGGAAGGACGAGCGCCAAAGCTTAGGTGGCCGCCCATTCATTCTGCGAGGAACTCGGCTTCGATGAGCAGCTTCACCTCATCGCCAACGAACGGGATTCCTTCCGTCATGCCGAAGTCCGACCGGTTGATCGTGCCGGTGGCAGAAAAGCCGGTTGCCGGCTTCTTGAAAAACGGGTGGGACGCCATCGCACCGTTCATTGTGACATCCAGACTGACCGGTTTCGTAACGCCTAGCAGCATGAGGTCGCCGGTGACCTTTGCCGTCGCATCTCCGGTCATCTCGATCCTTGAAGATGAAAACGTGATTGCCGGATGCTCGCCCGCGTTGAAGTATTTCGCATCCTCGATCAGCTTCTTGTCGAAGTCCTTCGTTTCAATAAGCGGGTAGTCGGTTTCCAGCGACCTTGGATCGACGTTGACTGTCAGCTTCGACTTCGTCATGTCGGTGGAATCGAGCGTCAGCGCGGCTTCGATTTTGGTGAACCGGGCCGTGTAGAACGATAATCCCAGATGGTCGATCTTCCAGTGCAGACTGGCATGCGTTGGGTCGATCTTATAGGACCCGCTGACGACTTCGGGCGCAGCCGCATAGGCGGGTGCCGCGACGAGAGTTGCGGCAAAGATCCCACCCAAAGCTGCTGAGAACAGGGCAGAACGAACAGTGGTCAGTTGCGGCATCAAGTGCCCTCCGATTGACGAATTTCCAGCGCGTTCGCAAGGCGCATTGCCTCATAGCCCGCTGATGAGCTTCACTAAAGCGACGGTCCCAAGAGCCAACGCTATCCCGGATGGCTGGTTCCCAAATGCCGATCAAGCGAACTTGGCTGTTCATTAAGTGCTAAGGCAATACGTCGGAATCAAGCCCGTGCGATCACGTCGCTGCCCACGATTAAGTTCGAATGCCCCTACCTTGCCGCAGCCGGCATCCTGGCGATTGAGGCGCTTAGACACACATGCCCCACCGTCGCGCTTTGAGAGCCGACGTGCTAATCACCCAGCAAAGGCCGTTCCAGCCGCGCCAAGTTTCGCGGGCGTGCCCCGAACCTCCCACGCATAAGATGACATCAGGTATTGCCAGACAATGACCGACGATCAAGCCATTACGGCCACCGGGCCCGGGAAAAGCCTCGCATCGAAACCGCCCGCCTCGCAGCCGAAAGTCGGGTTCGTTTCCCTTGGCTGCCCCAAGGCGCTGGTCGATTCCGAACGCATCATGACCAAGCTGCGCTCGGACGGCTACCAGATCGCTGGCAACTACGACGGTGCTGATGTGGTCATCGTCAACACCTGCGGGTTCCTGGATTCTGCCAAGGCCGAAAGCCTCGAGGCGATTGGTCAAGCCAAGGCCGAGAACGGCCGCGAGAACGTCACCGGCTCTCTAGGCGTCGAGGAAGAACGCATTCGCGCCGAACACCCAGGCGTTCTCGCCGTGACAGGCCCCCACCAGTATGAAGCCGTCGTCGGTGCCGTCCATGACGCCGTGCCGCCCGTTCCCAATCCCTTTGTGGATCTGGTGCCGCCCGAGGGACTTCGCCTGACGCCTCGCCACTACGCCTATCTGAAGATCTCCGAAGGCTGCAACAACCGCTGCTCGTTCTGCATCATTCCTTCGCTGCGGGGAGACTTGGCAAGCCGACCGGCGAATCACGTCATGGCCGAGGCCGAGCGGCTCGCCAAAGCTGGCGTGAAGGAACTGCTGGTGATCTCCCAGGACACCTCGGCTTACGGGCTCGACATCAAGTATGCCGAAAGCAATTGGCGGGGCAGTCCGTTGAAGGCGCGCTTCCTGGACTTATGCGAAGCGCTCGGCAGCCTCGGCATCTGGGTCAGGCTGCACTACGTCTACCCCTATCCGCACGTCGACGATGTCATTCCGCTGATGGCTGACGGCAAAATCCTGCCGTATCTCGACATCCCTTTTCAGCACGCTTCTCCCCGCGTTCTCAAAGCCATGCGCCGACCAGCACATCAGGAAAAGACGCTGGGCAGGATTGCCAAATGGCGCGACGTTTGTCCGGACCTCGCCATCCGTTCGACCTTCATCGTCGGGTTCCCCGGCGAGACCGACGAGGATTTTGAGATCCTGCTGGATTGGCTTCGCGAGGCCCGCTTGAACCGGGTCGGATGCTTCCCCTACGAACCGGTCGCAGGCGCGAAGGCTAATGAACTCGCAGGTGCCGTCCCCGACGCGATCAAGCAGGAACGCTATCATCGCTTCATGGCAGCCCAGCAGGAAATTTCACGCGAAGTGCTGAGCGAGAAGGTCGGCCGCGAGATCGACGTCATCATCGATGAAGTCGATGCCGAAGGGGCAATGGGGCGATCGGCCTGGGACGCGCCCGAGATCGATGGAAGCGTTTTTCTGAATGGCGACACGGGAGTGTCTCAAGGCGACATCGTCAAAGCGCGGGTCGTGCATTCAGACGAATACGATCTCTGGGCAGAACGCGAGATTGCGCCAAAGCCTTGAATGTGCCCGCCAGCGAACTGTTCGCGAGACATTGCTGACGGTCTACTTTACCCAGATTTCAACGCGGCGATTAAGCGAGCGCCCTTCACCCGTGTCGTTGCAGGCAACCGGTGCAAGCTCTCCGAAGCCGACAGTCGCGACCTCGCCTGCCGGCAAGGCATTCTGCTTGTCGATGGCATCGCGAACGGCCTGAGACCGTCTCAAGGACAGGTCGAGGTTGTTGGCGAACGCCCCGACCGAGTCTGAAAATCCGACGAGAAGCAAAGATTTTCCCGACATCGCAGGCGTCGCCATCAGCGATTTCAACACCCGGATCTGTTCACGCGACTTCGTATCCAGGTTCACCGAAGCCGGTTCAAAGCGGAACGTCAACGACGTGCGCTCTCCCCCTCGCAGCGTCTGGATCAGTTCGCGCATCAAGGCCTGATCGTAGTTCTGCGCTTCGGCATTGAGCGCATAGGCAATACGGCTGCCTTGAGCAGTAAAGGCGAGAATTTCAGCAGCCTGATCGACGAAGTTCGACGCTTTCAAAGCCTCTTGCACACTGGGCGACAAGGCAAAGTTCAACAGCGCCCTCGCCAGAGGATTGCGGGGTTCTCCCGGCGTGTAGAAATACATCCGCCGCGTAAGCGGATATTCTTCCGTCTTTACAGAGAAGGTCGACGGTGGACTGACCAGCCCGCAACCTTGCTCCATGTTGAGCGCCCGCGCGCCGCGGACGAATGCTATCGAGCTGACGCTGATCCCCAGCGGATCTGCAGCCACGCGGTCTGCCCACTCATTCGCATTTTCAAGCCGGATAGCGTCTGAACGCAGCGTCAGTCCGCGCGGTTTCATCACCAGGTTTTCGAAGTGCGCCCACGTCCCCATGTCGCTCGAGGGCGCATAAACGTTGATGGCACCGGCCGGAAAGCCCGCTTGCGCCCAGTTCGTCACTTTGCCTGCAAAGATGTCGGCCACGGTCGAGATCGGGAGCGCAACCGAAGGGTTCTCCTTGCCAACCAGTACAACGAGAGCATCGTTTGCCCAGACGTGTTCGCTGCCGGGCGAGCGCATTGCCGATGCACCTGTCTGTGCCAGAAGTTGCTCTTCGCTGGCCTCGATCGGCCGCCCGCTCCACACCACATCGGCAGACGTTTGCGCCATGGCCTCGAAACCCGCGGTGATGCCAAGCCGTTTGATATTGACCTGGCCAAGCCGCTTACCCGCTCTGTCGAAAAGCTTGAAGGACACTTCGCGCGGGTCCGCCCCGAATTCCTTTTCAATGCGCGCGCCAACCGAAGTCGCAAAAGATTCAATCAGCGTCGGCATAAAGGTGGTGCCTGTGGCGCTGTCGCCGATCCAAGTCGTCTCACCCAGATCGACACCTTCCTGAAGTCCGGGTGCGCGAAACACGGACGGCTGGACGACGCCTACAGGGCAATCGCCCGACACGCATTCGAAGCGGTCGGCTTTCAGTGACATGCGTCCGTAAAGATCGGTGTCGACCGTGTACGTCTTTAAATCGTATGCGTGGAGTTTTCCGCTGAGTTCAAAGTTGCCACCGCGCATGCGCATCGTGACATCGGCAGCGTTGGCGGCGGTCCAACCGATTGCAGAAGCCGCCAAAATAACGAGTAGGCGCGTTGCAGACTCAAACTTCAGCAAACGCATTATCACCCCCAGGAAAATCGACGCATACAAGAACCGATAGTGAGGTGCACCGGTAATCCCGACCGCTCCCCTTAACCAACATCAACCCAGCCGGCACCTAGTGATGGCAGAGCCAGAAATAGAAGGGTACAAGGTCATGGATAACACAAGAGAATTCAGGACGTCAGGCCCTAATCGGTTCTTTGGCAGATCGTGCAGCCGAAATTGTCCAGGCATCGAATTTTAATCGGGCGCGTCGAAATAAGGTCGGAATATTGTCCTGTTATCGCCGCACCGGATTTATCCAGTGTAGCTCTGGCAGCGGCGCTCCACTGCCTGAGGTTGTTTTCAATTAGCGCGAGGAATGCACGGGCTGCGACAAGCTCCCATGCAACTCTCCCGCAAACGAGACGTGCCCGATGTCGCAGAACGACAAACCGAAGCTGGACGAATTGCAAAAGCTGCTGCGCCGCTTGGAGCGGGTGGAGTCAGACAAGGCTGAGATCCCGTCGATCGAGGACGCGCCAACGACCGCAAGCGAAACGGCGACTTCTGATGCACCCCGACTCTCGGCAACAAAAACTCTCCCGAACAACTCGGCAAACGCCTCTACGGCCAACGGTCCCGTTTCAGTTGGCGCCAACGGAGCGCGGCTCGGCCCAGCGTCTGCCGAAAACAACACGACCAGCGATGCCGATGCAGGAACAAGGCCCGGCGATCCCCCGTTTGTAAAAAAGCTCCAAAGCGGCCTGGGAACGCCGCCGCAGCCCCAGTCGGGAACCGGCCATCAGTCCACGCCTGCTGCGACAGCAAAAGAGGCGGAGGGCATTGGAGATTCAGCCAAGCCGGCAACTGACGGCACTCCGTTTGATTCAAAGAATGCGACCTCAAAACCAGGTGCGAGCGGCGGCGACAAACAGCATCTGGCACGGATGGTTTATCGTGGCACTGCGCGCGATCTGCCACTGCAAGACGGTGTCCCCGGATCGAACCGGTCGCCGGAAAAAGGTCAAGATCAGCCTCCTTTCCAACTTCCCGCACTGCCAGACTCCCGTTCGCGTGAAATCTCAGAGGGCGTAGACGAAAAGGCGCGGTCCGGCTCTTCGATCGGCGTAGTCCTCGTCGCAGCGATTACCGCCGCCGTGGTCTCCACGGTCGCCGCAGTTCTGATTACTATCTGGGTTATTCGCGGCGGAGGATTTGGCGGGCAAAATGATCCGGTTCTGAGTGCCAGTCGCACAACATCGACGATTGCCGACTCCCGGAGCAACGCCGTTGCGGCGGCCGATTCCACTGGAGCAAATTCAATCGGGACCAGTCCAACCGCTGCAACTTCAATAGAACCGCCGGCCGCTGATCCGCCACCCGAAGCGGCAAAAGTTTCGCCCGATGGACCGGTTGACTCTGCAGGCAGCGAAATCTCCTCACCGCTCGGCGATGAACGCGAAACTGCAGTGGTTTCTCCAGCCCAGCCCGCTGATGCCGAAGCCGCAGCGCAGAAGATCGCTGCTGCAATCGCTTCTGATCAGCCGTTGCCGGACGAGCAGGCCATTCGATCCGGTGCCCCGGCACAAGCGGATCCGACGGCTGTCGATACCTCTAGCGAGCCAACGGTTAGCGAGATCCAGGACGGCACATCCGCACCGGTCGATCTGGCAGCCATTACGAACACTGCTCCCGAACCCGACAAGAGCGAAATGGTCTCGGCAGTTCCCGCAGGCGATACGCAACCCGATGCCTTTTCAAGCTCAGCGTCTACGAGTGACGGAGCAATTGCGACCGTCGATACCAATGATGCTGCCGCAACCTCCGCCTCCTCGGCGAATGGCCCAGAAGCATCACGGCAGCCCTCAGACGACCCGTCGAATAACGCAGAACCAATCGCGGGTTTACAGCCGTCTGCACAAGTCCCGACCGGGAAAGCCGGCGAACCATTGAGCCCACCTCTGGAGGGTCCCGATAACCCCGAAATCGCGACCACAGAACGGTCCGCCGATAACGCTGCGGTTGGAAACGCCGAACCCGCCTCTCCTTCTGAAGCAGCCAGGAGTTCGTCGGCAAGCGATGCGCTCGTAACCGAAGCTGGCGGCAGCGGCGTTGATGAACCGGCTACGACATCCCTGAATGCGGTTGCTGACACGTCTTCTGCCACCATTTCCGGGCCTGCCGCACTGCGCGGCGATGCCCTCGCATTCAATGACACGTCTTCCAACAACGAGGCTCCACAGACCGAGCAAGCCGCAAAGCCTGAAGACCGCGCTGCGAGTCAACCCTCCGATCCAGCAACCGCCTCGGAAGCCGATAGCGCGGCCGCAGTCGCTCCACCAAAACCGCGCGCGCCCTATGCTCTCAACAATCCGACACAGCTAAAAATTACTCCCGACGTCAGTTTTGAATTCCCGCTGAGGATCGAAGCGCCCGCCACAGCGAATCTCGACAACCATTTTCTCATTGTGTCCGGTTTGAAACGGGGCGCGCGGTTCTCTCAAGGCGTCGAATTGATGTTCGACACCTGGCAGGTCCAGGCCAATAACCTCGACCAGCTCCGGTTGACGATCCCCGCAGGATTTGCACGCGAACTGCCGTTGACGATTGAACTGCGACGGCCTGACGGGATGTCCGTGGTCCGCAACAAACTTCTGTTGACCGCTTCAGGCAGCGTCGAGCGGCTGAGCCTGCCCGCTGCCCTGTTTGAAAAAGAAGGCGAGGCTTTACCCGCCGCAGTGTTGGCAAAAGTGCGCGAAGGCGAGCGCGCCATCGACAATGGCAACCTGCGGGGCGCCCGGCTTGCCTTGCAGGAAGCAGCGCTGCAGTCCTCGGCGGTCGCCGCACTACTGCTGGCCATGAGTTACGACCCTCGCCACGTTGCTAAGTTCGGCGGCTCGACCGGCAGCAATACAGATGTCGCTGCTGCCCGGCAGTGGTACGGCCGCGCATCCTCGTTCGGCGCTGAGATCGCAACGCCCCTCTCTCGCGGGCTTTGAGCCCCGCCGGCCTGTTTCCCGCCAGCCTGTTCCCGCCCGCCTGCCTCTGCCAGCCTGACCCACCATTCTGACCACTGACATTGCGCGCGGGCACACATGAATACCCGGCTGATGGCCGATAATCTCACTTCCTTATGGCTTTAGGTTCGAACGCGATCAGAGGTAGAACGTATTGACGAAGGTTATTTTTCAGGTGATGCATTTCCGCCCCAATCTTGCTTATGTTGCAACGCATTACCCGCTAACGGTTTTGGGGAATTGATAGTCCGGCAGGAGCAATCCGAAGAAGGCTAGCGGTATGGGGGACGGCGTAAGCGTGGAACAAGCACCCGCAGGTTCGGGCGGCACGGTCGCACCGGCCGATCAGCCCACCGCCCGCATGTCTGGCGGGATAGGGCGAACGCTCGAACAAATGCGCGCCGAACTGGTGGACTGCGGACGCAACCTTGAAAATTTGGTGGAGCCGACCGCGCGCGACCTCGTGCAGGAAGCAGCCGCGTTGCTGAATAAACAGGTTTGCCGCATTGCAGTCGTAGGGCAGATAAAATCCGGCAAGAGCTCCTTCATCAATGCCTTTTCCCAGCAGGCGCACCTGCTGCCGACAGACGTCAATCCCTGGACCACCGCGGTAACACAGCTTCACTTCCGTCAGCCATCGCGACAGCCCGGGGCAGGCAGCTTCACCTTCTTCACTGAGGACGAATGGCAGCGCCTTGCTGAAGGCGGCGGAAAGCTGCGCGAACTAACGGAGCGCCTCGTTCCGGGCTTTGAGCCTGAACTCTTGCGCCAGCAGGTGCACAACCTGCAACGGCGCGCAGCCGCCAGATTAGGCGACGAGTATCGCCACCTGCTCGGGAAGGCCCACGATTTCGACGTCGTAAATGGTGACGTTCTCAAGCGATACGTGTGTGCAGGCGAACTCGTCCAAGGTCTTGGAGAACACGGCGATGTCGGTCAGTTCTCCGACATCACCAAGGCAGCCGACCTTTATTGCGAAGATGGGCCGTTCTCGTTTCCTGTGACGATCATCGATACGCCGGGCACGAATGACCCATTCCTACTGCGTGACGAGATTACCCGGCGCAGCCTCGAAGGAGCCGATCTCTACATCATCGTGCTCACCGCACGCCAGCCCTTGTCCGAAGCCGATGTGGCATTGCTGCGGATCTTGCGCGGGCTCAACAAGGATCGGTTGATTATCTTCATCAACCGCATCGATGATTTGGCAGACATCGGCCACGACCTTGCCGAAGTGAAGAACTTCGTTAAGAAGCGCATCGCTCAGGAATTTCCCGACGCCCAAATCCCCATCATTGCCGGTAGCGCGCGTTGGGCAAACAGCGCACTGAGCCGGGATGCAGCGAGCGTGGAACCGATTTTCGAGCGGCGTTCGCTCGCATTTTTCACCGAGGCGGGCCTACTGCGACGCGAAGATCTCGTCCGGCCGGCAGGTTCCGAGGGCTCAAAGATCGCCCATCTGAGCGACGCGCTGTTTGTCTGTTCGGGCATGCCGGCGATGTATAAGGCTGTCTCCGATACACTGAATTTCAGCCACTGCGCTCATGTCATCCGGCAGGTCTCGCATTGCTATTTGGAGATGGCGCGTTCGAGCGAGGCCAGTACCCGCGGCGCAATCCAGCATCTGGATGCCCAGCACGCCTCCGCGGTGAATATCGCCCATAAGGCGAGCGATGAGATGCGCGGTCTCGATCGCGAAATCCAACAGCTCCAGCAGATCACCGAGATCATTCAGCAGTCGAGCCGCAATATCGAAGAGCAGCTTGCCGACATGATCGGAGAAGAGCTCAACTCCATGCGTTCCCGCCTCGAAGCGGAAGTCGACGCTCACGCCGACGAAGAACGTGACGTGTTGATCGACACCCTGCGCCGCGGTCGCGCGCCAAAGGAATGGAAATGCGAGGCAATCGAGCTGCGCCGCCGGCTGGCCAATGAGTTTCTTCACGGGTTTCAGAACGCCGCGGCCCGCGTCCTCGATCTGCAAAACCGTATCACCCCCGAGTTGCGCCAGTTGATGGCGATGATTTCGCCACAGGGTTCCCAGCCGCCCGAGCCGTCCTGGAACCACCTCGAAGTCCCCGCGCCTTCGTTGTCCTCGCTCTCAGGATACATCGCACTTGATCTTGACGTGCCATGGTGGAGCGCGTGGATGGCCAAGCGCCCAACGCCCGAAGAGCGCGGCGAACAGGTTGCCGAATTGATCCGGGAAGAATTTTCAGGTGTCGTGGATGAATTGGTGTCGTCAGCGCGCGGCAGCCTGGAATCCTACAGCGATACGGCCCGCCGCTGGTCCTTCGGCGTGTGCAGCAACATCGTAGAAGCCTTGCAGCGCCGGCGCGAGCAACTGCGCCAGACGTACGAAAACGTCGCCGTGTCCATTGATGGCAATGCCGACACCGAAACCGTAACGCGCCAAGCGCAGCAATTGGCCGAACTGAAGGAGCGCCTCGTTGCCAACGAAGCCACTTCCCTGCAACTCGCCGAAGTCGCTTCAATCGTCAACCGGGCCATGGCGCGAACCGGCCCGTAGACTGCAGCCGAGCCGCACTGCGAACGAATACGGGCGATGAGCAGCCTTTGCCAGCTCCGGCAAATTGCGTTGAACAGGTGCTAAGTGATGAGGTCTGACGTGCTCCCGAAGCCTACGTCTATTCAAGACCAAGCCGATCCGGACCAGCATAATGGCGAGCAGGGCAAACAGGATTCCGCCATGTTGCCCACGGCACCGGCAACAGCTCCAATGACACCAACACTGTCATCCTCCGGTATCGACGCAGATCGCTCAAAGGCGCTGAAGCAGTCGTTTGAAACATCAGTAGGTGTTCTCGCCAGCGCACTTGAAGCGCTTGAAGGCATCAGCGCCAAAGCCTCGCCAGCTCTCCCGCTGTGCACGCAATCGCTAAGCCGGCTGCATGCCAGTCTCACCGCGCCCACGCGCATCGCGATCATGGGTGAGTACAACTGCGGCAAGACATCGGTGGCAAACCTCGTTCTCGGCGAGCCGCTGCTCCCGACGAGCGCGATTGCAAATACGCGGGTACCGGTCCATGCCCGTTATGATGCCGTGCCGCGCGTTCATGCAGAGACGACCACGACCAGTTTCGAGATCGATCCGGAATCCACGCCGGAAATCGCTGCGACCGACCGCTTGCAAAAGCTCATCATCAACGTGCCGCTGGAATGTCTTCGCGAATTTGAACTCATGGACACGCCGGCAACGCGGGCGATTGACGAGGCTTCGCGCTGGGCGCAGATCTGCGTCTGGTGCACGATGGCGTCCCGCGCGTGGGGCGAATCCGAGCGGCGCTCCTGGACCGCGTTGCCTGCGCGTTGCCGCACCGATGCCATCCTCCTGGCGACCCACACGGACGCTTTGACCAATGCCCGCGAGATAGCCCGCGTGCGCGAGCGTCTACATTCCGAGGCAGGGGGGCTTTTCCGCGAGATCGCCATGGTCGATGCAACCGGTTCAAGTTCGGCCATCGCGTCGTCCGGTCGCCCTGGCAGCATCGATGATCCGACAACGACCTTGGCACATGCAGTCGCTCTCCATCGCGCACGCCGCGCGCGAACGACCGACAAGATTGCCCGGCGCATAGCCAGAATGACCTTGCGCAATCTCGATGCCTCGTTTGACGGTTCTAGCGGTTTGCCGGTCTGGGAAGAAGCAGCCGGCAGGCTGAGACGGACGCTTCGAGCAAAACCCCGCGGCGACGCAATGCGCCACGAGCTGAGAACGCCGAACGCCCTCGATACAATAAACCGCTTTGATAGCGAGATCGCGCCACGGTTCCCGCAAACGCCGCAACTGGGCATGAAGCTGATCGAGCGCGCGTCCCGCAGGGGTACCTTTCTCGCAGCCGAGGCAGCACTCGATGATATGGCAGCCATCCTGCACCTCGTTTCCCAGGATACACCTGCCGGCTTCGGCAAGGACGGACAGCCGGAAAGAATGGCCGCCTGCAGGGCCCTTGTCCCGCTGCTCATATCCGGCAACTGATCTCAATGACTTGCAAAGTCCGCGCACCGTGACGTTGCGCGAAGACTGGCGTAAAGGCACTTCTCCCCAGGCGCGTACCCGCCCGCACTCGCCGACCGCATGCGAATCTGTTGCAAGTTCCTTGTTCGCGCAGGTTGGCTGAGATCGCATCAGCCAGTCCTCCGCCCATTGAGTGTCCATTCGCGTACGCTTTCGAGCCACCTGGGGACCAGTCGCTAATGGCCAATTATCAGACACACATCGCCGTCGGCACGGTCGTATCGGGTGCTTTAGCAACGCTGACGTTGGCAGCCGACGTCGTCGGGCCGGAAAGCCTCGTCGCCGTCACCTTGGCAGGCGTAATCGGCTCTATCCTGCCCGACATCGACTTGAAGGATTCGCGCGCCAGCCGGATACTTTTTTCCGGGATCGGCGTGTTCGCATCATTCTGCGTGCTATTCATGTGCGCATCGGACATGTCAATCGCCGAACTTTGGATCGTTTGGCTGGGCTCGCTGGTCTTCGTGCGGTATGGCCTTCACGCCGTCTTCCATTATATCTCCGTGCACCGGGGCGTCTGGCATTCGCTGATCGCCGCAATATTCTGCGCCGCGATCACTGCGATCCTCTTCAAGTATGCGCTCGGCAAGCACGAGGGCGTGGCTTGGCTGGCAGGCGGTTTCATGTTCATCGGTTATGTCACTCACCTCGTGCTTGACGAGATCTACTCCGTCGACTTCCTCGATCGCCGCATCAAGGCATCGTTCGGTACGGCATTGAAGATATTCGACAGCCGCTATCCTTGGAGCAGCGCGGGGATGGCAGCGACCACGATCATTGTGCTTCTGGTTACGCCATCGCCGCAGACATTCGTTGACCACGTGACCTCGCGCGATATCTGGGCCGGACTGCAGGAACGGATGCTTCCGCAAGACAAATGGTTCGGCATTATCGGGGAAAACGGCCGGATCAGTTTCGCAGCCCCTGAACACGGACGCGACTTTGTGTCCCCTACGGCCAATGGTGCTGGGCCGAGCCATGTGACGCCAACAGGCGGCATCACCACCGGTTCAGTGCCTGCCCCTCAATCCGAAGCTGCACCGGCACAATAAGAATTCCAGCCCGGCAGGACAGTCTGGCAGCGGGCACTCCGATCAGGACTGCCGACGATGCGCGGTCTCACTGTTTTTGTAGCCCGGCTACATAGGTCGACACCAGATCGTGCACCAGCGGCTGGGCTGATTCAGTCGTTACGTTCGAAAGCTTGTCCGTCGTCGAAAGCGACGTGATGCCGTGAACACTTGCCCAAAGCACGCGGGCCGAGCGCTGAATGTCCTCATGACTGGCGTTGCTCATGACGCCGCCTAAGGCTTCTTCGATAATCTTCAACAACCCGTCCAACCGTTGTTGATGCTCTTCGGGGGCTGGTTGCCCGTCCGGCATCCGATGTTCGAACAGCAGGTTCCACAACTGCGGGCTTTCATGAGTGAACGCCACGTAAGCCTCGGCCACCTCCAGGAGATGCAATCGCGCGTCGCCGTTTTTGGGTAAAGCACGCAGTTTGGCATCCAGCCGTTCCAGCAACCGGCTTTCGATCTTCAAAATGATCTCGT
>CAYGRH010000042.1:0-2499 GCA_964352165.1 uncultured Hyphomicrobiaceae bacterium
CATGAACACCGCGACGCTGGCCGTTGTCAATACGATCAAGCCGAAAAAGAACGTCGCCCAGCCCAGCGATTTGCGCGCCTCGTAAACTCCGGGCGCTGTTGCCACGCGCGGGAGCAGCCAGGGGGCAGAGGCCACGCCCGCCATGACCGTCAGAGTAGCCAGGACATACGCAAGCGGGCCGACCGCACCGAACGGCTCGGAGAAGCGTTTGGCGATCGGCTGCATCGTGTCGGAGGGCAGATCGAATCCGAGCGGCGCCTGGATGATAATCGGCAGCGCGTTGATCGCTTCCTGCCGGCCGATCTCACGCAGGATGGGGCCATGCGCCAGTTGGGGCACCGGCAGATAGCCGAGCATGACAGCAACCAGGACGACAGGCACAAGCAGGGCTGCCATTGCCACGATGCCGGCTGCCACGTTGGTCCACGTCAGCGCACGCATGCCGCCGAGCATGACGCTTGAGACCACAGACATGGCGATGAATGCGGCGACAATCGCCTCGCTCTGACCAGTCAGCCATGCGGCCGCCTTGGCGCCAACTGCAATCTCAGCAATCAAGAACAACAACGTGGGTACGGCGAGGAGACCAGCAGCCGTGACACGAAGCATGCGGCTTTCGAAACGGCGCGCCAGGTAGGTGGGCACGGTGTAGGTGCCGAACTTGCGCAGGAATGGAGCCAGCAGAACGGCCATGACGACAAATCCTGCGAGCGCGCCATTCACGATGCAGACAGCATCAAACCCGATAAAGAAGAACGCGCCAGTCAGGCCAACGATACCGGTGGCGCCGAGTGCGGTCACAGCCAGCCCGATGCCGCCGTAGACGGCTGGCACGCGCCGGCCGGCTGCAAAATACTCGAGCGGTTCGCGGGTGATCGAGGCAAAGCCGATCGCCACCAGCATAATGACGGGGCCGACCAGCATGAAGCCGCGCAACAGATCGTCAGGCGTACCCAATTGTTCAAAGATCATCGCGACAAGCACGAGCCCGACGAAGGCGCTCGTGAAGATGCCAAAATATGTCCCCAGTCTTGGATTGACCAGCCGGGTGCGCGGAACGAACGCCATCGCTTTAGGCTCCCGTAGGGTGAATCCGACTTGCAGGCGGCTTGTTGTTCAACGTGGGCTCAACTGTCTTCATGGGCACCGTGCCAGTGATCGATGGCATCCTGCCGGTTGACGAAGCTCGCGACGGTCACGATCGCGATCAAGATGAGCCCATGAGCGGCCAGGAAGTAGCCCAATGGGAATCCCAGAAACTTGTTGTGGTTGAGGCTTTCGGCATACAGCGGCAAAATGATGAGCACGATAAAAAATGGGATGAGGCTCGCAAGCATCTGCCACTTCGTGTGCCGCCAGTAAGGCTTCCGTTCCTTGCGTTCAATCATTTCAGCCCTCGTTCATCCCCAGCGTTCGGCTTCATCACAATCGGTTCCCGGCCAAAGACGAGTGTCATCAGCAATCATACTGCGTGAAACACCGGCGCTGCAGCGCCTCGGAATCATCTCGCAGCGCAGATCCACCCTTGAAAGATTGCCGGAATAGCAAACTGGAGAATCGACCCCCACCATGACGGGTCGGCCTCCCGGCTGCAATCCTACCGCTTAGAACCTGCCGTGTTTGCTATAATTACCTACAGGCCCCCGAAGTCCTTGCCAGTCACGTTGCGATATTGCTTAAATCTATAGATATGTTCGTTTCGCGACTGCGACCTAAAATTGCGCAGGGAAAATCGCAACTTGAGTGTGTCGCAGTCCAGGATGAGCAAAACCGCGCCCATGAACGCGGATCATGAAAACGATACGCCAGGGAGAAGACCATGCCGGTGACACGTTTGATCATCGTCGACGACCATCCGCTGTTTCGCGGAGCGCTCTCTCAGGCACTTAGCGCATCGTTCGACAAATCCGGCATCCAAGAATGCGCGTCGCTAGATGAACTCAATGAAGAACTTGCAAAAGACAAAGACGTCGATTTGATCCTGCTCGATCTGACGATGCCTGGCGTGCAGGGCCTTTCGGGACTGTTGTATCTGAGAGCGCAGTTTCCCGAGATTCCCATCGTCATTGTTTCTGCCAACGAGGATGCCGGCACGATCCGCCGCTGCATTGAGTTCGGGGCATCCGGCTTTGTGCCGAAATCGCAACCGGTCGAGCGTATCAGAACCGCAGTGCAGGCGGTGCTGGACGGAGAAGTCTGGACGCCGCCGGATATCGACCTGTCAGCGAGCGCAGATTCGGAGACAAGCGACCTGTTGGCGCGATTGTCATCGCTAACTCCGCAGCAAGTCCGGGTCTTGATGATGCTGGGCGAGGGCTTATTGAACAAGCAAATCGCCTACAAGCTCAGCGTATCGGAAGCCACGATCAAGGCGCACGTATCGGCGATTTTGCAGAAGCTCGGCGTCGACAGCCGCACGCAGGCGGTGATCGCAATCAACAAGATCCAGAATGGCGACTGGCAGAAGATCGCCGGATAGTTCCTTATTTTCGAGACTGA
>CAYGRH010000042.1:2599-14902 GCA_964352165.1 uncultured Hyphomicrobiaceae bacterium
TTCACGTCCTCGATTGAAGCAGAGACGCTTCAACCTCGAACGATCAGGCTCGGGCTTGCGAGACTGATTCACGTCCTCGATTGAAGCAGAGACGCTTCAACCTCGAACGATCAGGCTCGGGCGCAATCGTCTGTCTGGCTATTCGGCGGCCGTCTGCCGGCTCGAAATCACAGTCTGGTTGAGAATCGCACGCAACGCAGCAGCCTTCAGGGGCTTGCGAAGAAGCTTCAGGCCGCGCGAGCGGATATCACGTTCGACCTCGGGGGAATGATCGGCTGTTATGATGATCGCTGGGATTTCCAAATTGCATGCTTCTCTTATGCTTGCGACGGCTATCGGACCGGTTCCCAAATCGAGGTGGTAGTCGGCCAGGATCACATCGGGATTGCGGCCAGCCTCGCTCAACGCGCGCAATGCCTTGGCCGCGCTTGGACCGGTCATTACGGTGCAGCCCCAGCCCGTCAACAATGCCTCCATTCCAGCTAGGACGGCAGGCTCGTTGTCGATGCACAGGACGTGACAGCCAGAAAGGCTGCCCGGCTTTGGAGCCGTAACGGCGGGCGCGCCCGGGTCCAGGACAGTCTTCGTCCCCTCGGGAACGGTAACGGAGAACGTCGAGCCCTTGCCGGCTTGGGACTTCAGCAATACTTCGTGTCCGAGGATGCGCCCGATACGCTCCACGATCGATAGACCGAGCCCCAAACCGCTTTCCCGGCTTCCTGCCCCTTCCAGTCGCTGGAATTCCTTGAAGATGATCGCCTGCTTGTCTTCGGGGATTCCCGGGCCGGTGTCGTGGACCTCAATGACGATTTGCTCCCCGCGCCTTCTGACGCCCATCACGACGCCGCCTGAGCGGGTGTACTTCATCGCATTTGAAAACAGGTTCTGGACGACGCGGCGTAACATGCGTCGGTCAGACTTTACCCATGCGGCACTGTGAACAACGCGCAGCTTCAACCCTTTTTCGGCTGCCATCGGCTCGTATTCGACACGGAGCTGTTCGAGGACTTCGGAGATCGGGAAATCCGTGATGTCTGCTTCCAGGCGGCCTGCATCCATGCGTGAGATATCGATGAGCGCGGAAAAGATTTCTTCGACGGCCGACAAGGATGCATCGACGTTGCGGGCAAGCTTTGCCTCGGCCTGTTCCAATGGACGTTCTGTCAGGCTTGTAGTGTAAAGCCGGGCGGCGTTGAGCGGCTGGAGGATGTCATGGCTGGCTGCCGCGAGGAACCGGGTTTTGTCCTGGTTGGCCTGATCGGCCTCGGACTTTGCAATGGCAAGGGCGGCGTTGACCTCGAGCAATTCGGCCGTTCGCTCACGCACGCGGCGTTCCAGCGTTTCATTGGCACGCGCCAATGCCGTGGCCGCGGCGACGCGGTCGGTGATGTCGGAGTAGGTCGTAACGATCCCGCCTTGTGGCATCGGCGAGGTGCGTACCTCCAGGATCTGCCCTGTCGTCGTGAACTTCTCCTGGAAGGTCTCCTTGGTCACAGCGAGCTTCATAAGGCGGTCGGCGACGAGTTCATCGCGGTCGCCAATACCGAAGTCGTCGCGGTTAGCCAGCTCATGCAATATCCGGTCGAGCGGGGCGCCTACCCGCATCATTTCGGGTGGGAGATTGAGAATCTCGCGGAATTGGCGGTTCCAGCAGATGAGGCGCATGTCCTTATCAAAGACGCTGAGGCCATGCCGCACCTGATCGAGAGCGGATTGCAACAGGTCGCGATTGTACTGGAGTGCCTCGGAGGCATCATCGAGCAGCTTGATCGCGGACTTGCCGGTGACGCCGCCGCGCCGCAGCAGCAGTGCCAGAACAAGGCGCGCTGAAGCCGCGCCGATCGAGCTCGTCAGAACATGTTCGGTGAAGCGGATGAGCTGAATATCGGCTTCCGTCTCCGGCGTGATCTGGATGTTGCGCGCTGTGGCAAATTCGTTGAACGATCGCTCGGCGCGCTCGCGGCCGAGGTATCGCGCCACGACCTTCTGCAAATCGCCTGCAGTAATGCTCGAGCGCCACAGCCTGAACGCGGGCACGGGCGTAGGGCCTGACTTGTCATCGTGGACGAAAATCTGCGCCTGGAGCCGCTCGACAGGTTCGGGAGGGCGCAGCATGGAGACTGCGACATAGGCGATGGTATTTGCCGAAAGGCTCCAGATAACGCCATGTGTCAGCGGTTCGAACTGCAGGAAAAACAGCGCCTGCGGGCGCAGCATCGCCAATCCGAACGGACCATTTAGCACGATCCCAGGATCGATCAGACCGGCCTTGACGATCCACGGCAATAGCAGCGTGTAACCCCAGATCGCAAAGCCGAGCAAGATGCCTGCGATGGCTCCGCGTGCTGTTCCATGACGCCAAAACAGCCCAATAAAAAACGCCGGTGCCAGCTGTGCGATTGCTGCAAATGAAACAAGACCGATGGCGGCAAGGCCCTGCGTGTCACCCAGCACGATAAAGAAAAGATATCCGAGCGCGAAAACCGCGACGATGGCCAGCCGCCTGATCATCAGCAGCAGGCCGGCCATCTCCGCCTGCGGAACGCTATCGGTCAGCCGGTTGCGCAGCAAAAGTGGAATGACGACGCCGTTGCAGATCATTATTGCCAGCGCGATGGATTCCACCACCACCATCGCGGTTGCAGCCGACAACCCGCCGATAAAGGCAAACATGGTGATGGTTTGGGATTGTCCGTAGATGGGAAGCGACAACACAAAGAAGTCGGGATCGTTCTCGCCGATCGGAAGCAACAGCAGTCCGCCAACCGCAATTGGAACGACAAACAGGTTGATCATTACGAGGTAGAGCGGGAACAGCCAGGCCGCCCGGCGGAGTTCAGTTTCGGTGTTGTTTTCGACGACAGCGACATGGAACTGGCGTGGCAGGAGTACGATGCAGCACGCGCTCAGCAGCGTCACCGTCAACCAGGTTCCACCGTTGAAGGCGCGTCCGAATATGTCGGATATGGCGGGGCTCGCAGCGGCTCGCTCCCATAAGGTTTCAAAGCTGCCGAAGATGCCGAAAACGACAAACAACCCGATTGCGAGGAATGCCGTCAGCTTCACCAGCGATTCGACTGCGATCGCCAGAATGAGCCCGTGCTGGTGTTCGGTTGCATCGATATGGCGCGTCCCAAACAGGATGGCAAAGACCGCGAGCGCAGCCGTAATCAGCAAGGCGGTATCTGCAAACCCGATGCGCGGGATTTCGATGGGCACAAGCGGTGTGCCGCCAAGGATCGTTTCGACGGAAACGGAAACGGCTTTCAATTGGAGGGCGATATAGGGCAGCGAACCGACGACAACAACGAGCGTTACGATAGCGGCGACCTGCTGACTTTTGCCATATCGGGCTGCCAGGAAGTCTGCGACTGAAGTGATGTTCTGGCTTTTGGAAATGCGCACAATCCGCATGATCAGCGGAAGGCCAAGCGTGAACATCAAAATCGGGCCGAGATAAACCGGGATGAAATCGTAACCGGTCGAGGCAGCCAGACCGACGCTGCCGAAAAACGTCCAGGACGTGCAATATGTCGCCAGCGATAGCGCGTAAATCAGCGGTCGCCCGGCCCAGCCCTGCTGCGGTCGCACATACCGATCGCCGAACCAGGCCAGCGCAAACAGCGCGCTAACGTAAAGCAGAGCAATCGCAATAATCGTCCAGCCCTGGAACATCTTTGGCCTTGGTGGAAATGGCGCGGCGGTGGGCCTGGATTGTCGCCAATCGCCGGGGACCCGGCAAGACTTCAACCGCAGGCATCGGTAACTTCAGTGTTTTTCCCTGAATTCGCGCACATAAGAGTTGCATCCATCAGCGCACGGTGCATTGCAATGGGCGCACCATTCCCATAGCATCCGCGCGCCGAATGATCCGTCGGCGGATTTTGTGCGCCTTATTCGCTGGCGCAGCACGAGACGACAACAAGGGGAAGATCAATGGGAATGCTCACGGAATTCCGCGAATTTGCGGTCAAAGGAAACATGGTCGATATGGCGGTCGGCATCATCATCGGCGGTGCTTTCGGAACGATCGTGTCTTCGCTCGTCAAGGACGTCATCATGCCTCCAATCGGCATGGCCATGGGCGGCGTCGATTTCTCCGACATCAAGCTGACGCTGGCTGAAGCAGTCGAAGGCAAGGAAGAGGTCGCCATGAACATCGGCATCTTCTTGAATAACGTCATCAGCTTTCTGATCGTGGCATTCGCCGTGTTCATGCTGGTCAAGGCGATCAACTCAATGCGCAAGCAGTTCGAGAAAGAAGAGGAAGCCGCCCCCGCTGCGCCAACGGCAACAGAAAAGCTGCTGGGCGATATCCTGGAAGAAATGAAGAAGAAATAAGCGCCTATTGCACGGCAGGCCGGTGTGGGGTTGGAAGGTTTTTCGACCCACATTCGGCAGGCCGGTGTGAGAAGATTTCTTTCCCACGCTACTTAAAGTCGTGTGGGGCTTGTGCTCTATCTGCCCATACTTCCTGAAGTCATGCCTATCCCGTTAGGTCCGGAAGTCGTGTGGGGCTGAGTCTTTATTTCGCCCAACTTCCCAAGGTCGTGCGGGGCTGGTTACCTACAGGCGTCGCGGGGAGACTGTGAACCGGCCGCCCGCCTCAAGCGGTCCTTGCGAGCTTGTGCATCAATCCAGTGTCCGCGATCGAGCAATGCGCGACGCAAGCGCTGATCAAGCCTGGTGGGGCCGTCGTGCCATGGCGCGAAGACGACGGCGCAGGCTTCCTGGAACGCGGCGTCCCTGGCGGGCAAACAATGCTGTCTCGATATTTGCAAGGAACAGCCGCGCCGCAGCATCCCAGCCGAACTCCAGGGCCTTTGCGCGCACAACGGTGCGATCGAGTGTGAGTGCAGCCTTGCCGGCGACGGCGAGGTCATGATCGATGATCCCGGTTTCGCCGGGCGTGACGAGGTCGATCGGTCCGGTCACCGGATAAGCTGCAATCGGCAAGCCCGACGCCATGGCTTCCAAAAGCACGATACCAAACGTTTCGGTGCGGCTAGGCAGGACGAAAACGTCTGCTGAAGAATAACACTCGGCCAACTCTTCCCCGGTTTTCTTGCCGGTGAAAACCACGTCCTCATAACGCGATTTCAAATCTGCGAGTTGCGGGCCGCCGCCTACGACGACCTTGCGGCCGGGCAGTTCAGCGTTGAGAAATGCCTCGATGTTCTTTTCGATTGCGACACGGCCGACGTAGATGAAAACCGGATCGCTGCCGAAGCGGCGCACGGGTCGGGGCCGGTAGATGTCGGTATCGACGCCGCGTGTCCACGGCATGATGCGCTCGAACCCGCGCTGTTCGAGTTCGGTCGCAAGACTTTGCGTCGCCACCATTAAACCGGCACCGGCATTATGGAAGCCGCGTTGAACAGACCAGGTCCAGCTTTCGGGAACTGAAAAGCGCGACGACAGGTATTCGGGGAAACGAGTGTGGAAGCTTGTCGTGAACGGGATGCGCCGTCGCAGACAGTGCGCTCGCGTCATCCAACCTAGAGGGCCTTCCGTCGCAATATGCACGGCGTCCGGCTTGATCTCTTCAAAACGGCGCACCAGATACCGATAGCCAGGTAAAGATAGCCGGATCTCAGGATACGTGGGGCAGGGGATCGTGTTGAATTCGGACGGCGTCAGGAAGACAAGTTCAGCATCAATCGAAGCAACTTCGTCGGCCAGCCGCTCATAGGTCCGCACGACGCCATTGACTTGCGGGTGCCAAGCATCAGTTGCAACGAGGATGCGCATTATGCGGCCCTGAGTTTGGGGTTGGACTTTGCCAGAGCCGCCTTCGCTGCAGCTTCCCTCTCGTTCACGACTTCAAGCCAGTGGATCACTTGGAACTCACCTTCAGACGTCTCGGCCACCGCTGTGCAGCTTTCCACCCAGTCGCCACAGTTGAGGTAGTGGACATCGTTGAATTCGCGCGAAGCGGCGTGGTGAATGTGACCGCAGATGATGCCGTTCACATCGCGCCGCTCTGCTTCCTTCGTCAGTTTTTCCTCGAACTCGCCAATGAAATTGACTGCACCTTTAACGCGCAACTTCAAGTAGCTCGACAACGACCAGTAGCCCAGCCCCATGCGGCGGCGCACGAAATTGACCGGCCAATTCGCCCACATCGCCATCTGATAGCTGCGGTCACCGAGGAACGCGAGCCATTTGGCATAGCGCACGACAAGGTCGAATTCATCGCCATGCATGACCAGGTAGCGCTTGCCGTCGGCGGTCTCGTGAATGTCCTGCAATTTGATTTCGATGCCGCCGAAGTGCTGACCGGCGTAATCGCGCAGCCCCTCGTCGTGATTGCCGGGAATGAAGATGACGCGCGCGCCCTTGCGCACTTTGCGCAGAAGTTTCTGTAGGACATCGTTGTGGGTCTGCGGCCAGACCGCGCCGCGCTTGATGCGCCAGAAGTCGACTATATCTCCGACAAGATAGATCGTGTCCGCATCATGCTCTTTGAGGAAATCGAGCAACAACTCGGCCTGGGAGCCGCGAGTACCCAGGTGAACGTCGGAAATGAAAAGCGTGCGGTAATGAGCCATGGGTCTCGATCCCCTGATAAACCAGTTGCGCGTCGTGCTGTCCTGCACCCTGACTTGGACCAACTTTCCGGCAGCTTGAGGGGATTCAAGTTGCAGGCTTGTGACATTACCGCGAACTGTACGGCTGATACCGCAAAAAACGTAAACGGCAGCGAACCGAACAGGCCGCGCAATGGCTTACGGTGTCATGGTGATCGAGCCGAGCCATTCTGTCTAGATCAGAAAATATCGTGTCCCGCATTGCCGGACGCTCCTGATAGACACTACTTGTGACCAAATAACCACGGAGCGGCCAGATTAATAGAGCCGGAAGGGAAAATAGCGCGCCACCAGCTCCTGAAAGCGGCCGCTGTCACGCGTGGCTCGGATGGCGTCATTGATGTCGGCTCGTAGCTTGGTCTCGTTCTTGGCGACCGCTATGGCGATCCCATTGCCGAAGTAGGTTGGCTCCAGATATGCCCCTCCTACGAAGGCACAGCATTGCTGCGACAGCGTTCCGTTGAGCCAAAACGCCAGACTGATCGCATCATCGAAAACGATGTCGATCTTGCCGTCACGCAAGGCTTCGCGGGCGGCGTCCACATCCGTGAAGACGTTCACGCGGCTGGCGCGAAAGAACTGGCGGACAAAGGCTTCGTGAGTTGTGCCGGCCGCCACGCCGATGCGCTTGCCTTCAAGGCCTTCAGGCGTTGCGATAAGGTCGTTTACTTCACGACGCGCGGCAAACCGGCCAGGCGTATGGAAGTAGGAATCGGTAAAGTCGACTTTGCGCAGGCCCTGAGCCGTCACCGCGTGCGCAGCGATCGAAGCATCGGCCTCCTTGCGCGCCAGGGCGGAGAACAGTTCCGGCCAGTTCCGCACCTTGATATCGCAGGTCGCGTTCAGCTCAAGGCAGATCGCGCGGGCCAAGTCGACGTTAAAGCCCGTCAGGATGCCGTCTTCATCATAAAAATTGAATGGTGGGAAATTGCTTTCAGTGACAAAGCGCAAGACGAGCCGTTGGCCGCCTTCGCCTGCCTGATCGCCGGTCGAATCCTGGGCAAGAGCGCTGGAGCCGGCACCGACCGCAAGGCACATGGCGAGCCAGAGAACGGCCGCCAACCAACCCGTTTGCGCCGTGCCTGCGCCGTAGGTCCGCCAGCCTGCGGCCTGGAAAATGGCCCGGAGTTTTGCGAGAAAGTTCAGCATCGCACCTTCACGTCTTGCCAATCGCGCCAACGCCTATTGGCTGACACCCGTTATCCGCCGCAAGCATCTATCACATCATGGCCCGACAATGACCCCGGCTTGCCGCCGTTGTCCCCACCCAAGCTGCAGAAAGATAAGCCTATAGAGTCGTAAGCGGAACTTCCGACTGCGATCAATCCCTGGCATGATCCAGCCATTAAGCTGTAGCAGCCCGGAGCGACACGCCGTCAGATGCCGTTGGATACCGACATCGGGAAAGACCCAGCGACGAAGCGGTCCGCTGCTTTCAATGACGTGGATCTCGCACACACTACCGGCGATCATCCGATTCTCGAACAGGCCGTTAATGGGCTGGCGCGTGGCAAGCCGGAGTTGTCGGCGAAAACATTACTTTGGCCATGGCAGGCCTCAGTGCTTGGAATATCGGCCCTGGCGATGGCGGTTGCGATCATTGTCAGTCCCCAAGGCACCGCGACAGCTGCTTTTGGGCTTCTCGCGTTGCCATTTCTTTGCGTCGTCATTCTCAGGCTGGCTGCGCTACGACAATTGGCAGCCGGGCCGCGCCGTGCGGAGGTTAGCGACGTTCGCGATGCGGAACTCCCGAGCTACGCCGTCCTCGTCCCGCTGTTTCGCGAGGCGCAGACCGTGCCTGGCCTGATCGAAGCGCTTGCCCGCATCGACTACCCGAAACACTTGCTTGAAATCTCCCTCATCGTGGAGGAAATCGATCACGATACGCGGGCTGCTCTGGCCCGGGCCGATCTGAGTGCGGCAATGCGGATCGTCGTCGTGCCGGACGGAGCACCCCGCACGAAACCGCGCGCTTTGAATTACGCTTTTGCCACGGCGAAAGGTGAGATCGTCGTGGTGTTCGACGCCGAGGACGCGCCTGAGACCGATCAACTCCGGCGCGCCGCTGGCGTTTTTCGATCCGAGCGCCAGCGAGAGGATTGTGGGCCGGACAATTCCCGCCGCCCACTGGCGTGCGTGCAGGCCCGGCTAAACATCTACAATCCGCACGATAGCTGGCTGTCACGTCAGTTCACGCTCGAATACACAGCGCTGTTTGATGCCATCCTGCCGGCTCTACAGCACCACGACCTGCCGGTTCCGCTGGGCGGAACGTCGAATCATTTCGACCGCGCGCTATTGGAAAAGTGCGGCGGCTGGGACCCGTTCAACGTCACCGAAGACGCCGACCTCGGGATCAGATTTGCGCGTTTCGGCGCGCGCGTCGAGGTGCTGGCTTCGACCACCTGGGAGGAAGCGCCGGCGACATTCCCGACCTGGATCGGTCAGCGGACGCGCTGGCTGAAAGGTTGGATGCAGACCTATGTCGTGCATATGCGCGAACCCGCCCGACTGTGGCGCGAACTCGGGCCGTGGCGATTTGCAGGTTTCCAGCTTTTGATGGGCGGCATGATCGCATCCGCGCTGGTGCATCCGTGGTTTTATCTCGCGATAGCCGTGGACCTAGCGGGCAGTCCGCCGGCCATCACCTCTTCGGCTGCAGGCAACCAGCCTCACACGACTTTAGCCGTCCACACTGCGGAAGCGCGTGTTGAGCCGGGAAGCGTGGGCCAATTAGGAAGTGCGGGCCACCAAAACTCTTTTCTATTCTGGGTCGGGCTCATCAACTTGCTGGCCGGCTACCTCTCGGCAATGGCACTCGGCGCGCTTGCTGTTTCAAAACGCGGATGGGGCGCGCTCGGCTGGCACGCGATCTTGATGCCGCTCTATTGGCTTCTGATTTCCCTTGCCGCGCACCGCGCGCTCCTTCAACTCATCACCGCACCGCACCTGTGGGAGAAGACCGAGCACCGCGAACGTAAAGTCTCCGGCTCTCATCTAAATCCGTAAAGCTCCAACACCCCCAAACGTCTATGTCGCGAACCGAAGCCTCGACACATCCGGCCATTTCCCATAACCACGCAGGGAAACAGGTTCTTTGATTGGAGTGCGATATGTCCAGGGCGATGATTGTGGAGACGGGTGGCGGCTTCGATAAGGTCGTCGTTGGGAAACGTGATGCGCTTCCTCCGGGCCAAGGCGAAATCCAGGTTCGCCTGCATGCCTCTTCGCTCAACTACCATGACTACGTCGTCGTCAGCGGTATGTGGGGACCGGCCGAACCGCGCATTCCCATGGCAGATGGCGCTGGCGAAATCATCGCGGTCGGCGACGGCGTGAGCGAGTTTGCTGTTGGCGACAGTGTCGTCAGCACGTTTTTTCCCACTTGGCTCGACGGGACGCCGCAGGTCGACAGCTTTGCGACTGTGCCCGGCGACGGCGTGGATGGCTATGCCCGTGAAGTCGTGACCGCGCCTGCCAATTCATTCACGCACGCGCCGAAGGGCTGGTCGCATACGCAGGCATCGACCCTGACGACAGCCGGGCTCACCGCCTGGCGCGCCTTGTTCGCCGACGATCACGTCAAGCCGGGCGATACCGTTCTCGTGCAGGGAACGGGCGGCGTGTCGGTCTTCGCGCTCCAGTTTGCAAAGATGGCAGGTGCCACCGTCATTGCGACCTCTTCCAGCGATGAAAAGCTCGCCCGCATGAAAGAACTCGGCGCCGATCACGTTATCAACTATCGCGCCGACGCGGCATGGGGGGAAACAGCCCGCGAATGGACCGGCGGGCGCGGCGTCGATCACGTCGTCGATGTCGGCGGTCCGGCGACGCTTGAACAATCCATGGCTGCCGTGCGGGTGGCGGGCCACGTCTCGCTTATTGGAATATTGAGCGGCGTTGAAGGCCAATTCCAGCTCATCCCGGCGCTGATCAAGCAGATCCGGATGCAGGGCGTTCTGGTTGGCAGCCGCGCCCATCAACTCGATATGATCCGCGCCATCGAGCGCTGCGGTATGGAACCCATCATCGACCGGACGTTCCCGCTCGAAGAGATCGTTTCAGCCTTCCGCCACCAGGAATCCAACAAGCACTTCGGCAAGATCTGCCTGGAGTTTTGATGGGGAAGTTGAAGCAGGCCGCTGCGTCCTTTGTCGTTTCTCAAAGGGCACGATGGCACTACTGCTGCGCTTTGAGGAGGCGCGAATTTTTTGACGGAGCGGTTCTCGCATGCTCAGGACCGGCGGTCGGTGGCTGAGCTAAACGGAACTGTTTCCTGACCTTCCGCCGGGAGCCGTCGCTGACAGCCTCCATCAACTCATCGATGTTTGGACTGTGAAACAGTTGGGTCATCCGCTTTGTGTCTTGAAAACCAAAGAACATGTGAACTCCTTTGTTTGCGTCCTGGCGGTCGGTGGCAACGGAGCAGAGCATCTGCCGTCTGACCAAACCGGCCCTCTCAAACAGCTTCAACTTGCAACGGCTGAGCCATTGCGCTGGCCGTGATTTTGCAAAGATGCGATCCGGTCTTTCGTCCAGAGCTTCACCTTTTTCAACCGCGCCAGCGTGACCGAACAGGGCATCCGGCTCTTCATTTCAGAGTTGATTTGCGTCTGGATTTGTTCTTTGCGCGATTTCAGCGCGGCGATCGCACGGGAATATTTGCTTCCGAGTTGAGCTTTCATGCCGAAGACCTCCTTTGACGTCGTGCCACCGACTGTGGCCGTGTCTAAGAGATTGGGAGGATCGGTTGAGGCTTCAAATCGAACCGCGCCGAACTTTTGATCGGAATCCACGATCAGCAGATGCCGCATCGCTGTGATGCGTGATTGCGCCTGGCTGCCGGTAGCGTTCGTCATTGGCTTGCGGACTTTTCGGCCAACGATGCCGAGGTCCCCAGCAAGCCGTTGGAGCGGGCGATGGGGATCGAACCCACGACATTCTGCTTGGGAAGCTCCATGTTCAATACCCACGGCAACCCCAAACACCACAAAAACATTGCAAAATCAATGGCTATGTGCCCATAGTAACCCACGCAAACCCAACCAATAATGTTCGGATAGTGTGCGCACATGGCCATCAAGCTTACCACCGCCAAGATTGAAAAGCTCAAGGGAGGCATCACCCGCGATGCCGAAGTGCGCGGGCTGTTCGTAGACGTCGGCATCACAGGAGCCAGTTACAAAATCCAAGGCACGCTCTATCAAGGCGACAAGCCCAAGTCGGTGCGCATGACGCTCGGCAGGACAACCGACTACGGCCTTGAAGAAGCTCGCGAGTGGGCGCGCGAACATCTCCGCCTGATCCGCATGGGGAAGGACCCTCGCACGCACCAGCCCAAAAGCGAGTGGACCGTCGCCGCCATGTACGACGGCTATGCCGCCAGCCTGGAGAAGCGCGGCAAGAGCGATGGCCACCGCTCGGGCATGATCGGCAACCGCGACCGCTACCTAAAAACATGGGCGGACATGCCGATGGACAACATCACGACCGAGATGGCCGACACCATGCACTCAGGCATTGGCGAGCGGTACGGGCGCACAGCGGCCAACAACACCTTCAGGCAGTTTCGAGCCGCGTTTAATTGGGCGCTGAAGCGACGCGGCTTGCGTGGGCAAATGCCCAACCCGGCAGAGGGGATTGATTTCTTCCCTGACAACAAGGGCGAAAACAACGCCATCCCACTCAAGAAGCTGAAGTGGTGGTTCCGTGA
>CAYGRH010000043.1:0-14851 GCA_964352165.1 uncultured Hyphomicrobiaceae bacterium
CATCGGTGCGGACTGTAACGGTGTTCCAACGAATGCTCTGCGCTACGACTCACCGACGTTCGGCGGGTTCTCGGTGTCGGCATCCTGGGGTGAAGATGATTTCTGGGATATCGCCGCGCGCTATGCTGGGGCTCTCGGCGACATTAAGCTCGCTGTTGCAGCTGCCTACTCGCACAGCTCCGATGACAATGCTCGTCCGGCTGCCAAGGCTCTCGGTGGGCTGGATGTCGGCTACTTCCAGATCGGTGCGTATGCCATGCACACGCCGACCGGCTTGTTCGTCTACGGTGCCTACGGTGCTGAAGATGTCGAAACAGGTGATTTCGCAAACGCTCCAGACAATGATCACTACTACATCAAGGCTGGTCTGCGTCGTAAGCTGAACCCACTTGGCCATACCGTATTCTACGGCGAGTACGCTCAGCATGACGACCAGTACAGCGCTAACCTGGCTGCTCGCGGTGCCACCAGCTCGGAAATGCAGCGCTGGGGTCTGGGTGTCGTTCAGGAAATCGACGCCGCTGCTATGTCGGTCTGGTTGTCCTACCGCAACATCGATGGCGAGTACTCGACGGCGACCACTACGGTTGACGCAGACGATCTCGACATCATCAAGTTTGGTGCTCTGATCAACTTCTGATCACTGCCATCCTAGCGATCAGAAAGGCCGTCCTTCGGGGCGGCCTTTTTGCTTGTCTCGCCGACACTGGGGGGCAATGCTGCTCGCGATTTTAACGGTCCACAGGTTCCCACTTCATGTTCATCAGGTTTTTCGAGGAGTTGAAAGCTGCGCGCATCCCTGTGAGCGTGCGCGAGTATTTGACCTTGATGGAAGCGCTTGATGCCGACCTTGCTGGCAGGCGGGTTGAAGACTTCTACTACCTTGCCAGGATTACGCTGGTGAAGGATGAGCGGCATCTCGATCGGTTCGATCAGGTTTTCGGTCACGTCTTCAAGGGGCTTGAGAGTGTGGGCGAGGATCTTGAGACCGAGATCCCCGAGGAATGGCTGCGTGCGGCAGCTCAGCTCTACCTCAGCGAAGCCGAAAAGCGCGAGATCGAAGCCCTCGGTGGTTGGGAAAAAATCATGGAGGAGTTGCGCAAGCGGCTCGAAGAACAAGATGGACGGCACTCAGGCGGCAATAAATGGATAGGGACGGGCGGGCGCTCGCCATTCGGGGCTTATGGATATAATCCGGCTGGCGTGCGCATCGGGCAGAAAGAAAGTCGCCATCGCAGGGCAATCAAGGTCTGGGACAAGCGAGAGTTCAAAGATCTGGACGATGAGGTTGAGATCGGAACGCGCAACATCAAGGTCGCGCTGCGCCGACTGCGGCAGTATGTGCGGGCCGGGGCGTCTGAAGAACTCGATCTTGACGGCACGATCCGCGGGACGGCGCACAAGGGTTATCTCGATATCCAGTTGCGGCCGGAGAGGCGCAACGCTGCAAAAGTTTTGATGTTTCTCGATGTGGGCGGTTCGATGGACTGGCACGTCAAGGAAGCCGAAGAGCTATTTTCCGCTGCGCGTTCTGAGTTCAAACATCTGGAGTATTTCTACTTCCACAACTGCCTTTATGAGTACGTCTGGCGTGATAACGGACGGCGCTGGCAGGAACGCACGTCGACGTGGGATGTCCTGCATACCTACGGCTCAGACTACAAGGTCGTGTTTGTCGGCGACGCGGCCATGAGCCCTTATGAAATCACGATTGCCGGTGGTTCTGTTGAACACATGAATGAGGAGGCGGGAGCTGTCTGGCTGAAACGTGTTCGCGAGACCTATCCGCATTGCGTCTGGCTCAATCCGACGCCGCAAGCTCATTGGCCTTATACGCAGTCTACAAGGCTCATCGAGCAACTGATGGAAGGGCGGATGTATTCCCTGACGCTCGACGGGCTGGATCAGGCCATGCGGGAATTGATGCGATGAAAGCGCCTTGTTTGCCTCGTAATCATCGGGGAATAGCTGGTACTTGACAATTGACCACTGGCTTTTGCTGGGGCAAGCCTTGGGTTCGGGGATCTGCGAGGGGATTCGGGGTCCTTGCCAAAACAAAGGGGGCGCACATGAATGCGCAAACAGGCATCGCACTGATATTGACCGCAACGCTGGTTGGCGGCTGTTCGCTTGGGGGATCGTTGACCACGGGTTCTATCCTGGGCGGCGGCGAGACCAAGGCGGCAGCGGCCCCTGCCGTGCCTCAGGTGAAGAACGATCCGACGACACGGGCCTTGCAGGTGGGTAAGGTTGCCGCCCGGGCGACGCGCTGTGGTTACAATTTCGATGCGCAGGCGTTGAAGGGCAACTTCCTGGCGTCTGAAGCTGCTCTGGGCATCAGTGTTGCCGATCTTAGCAGTGTTGAGCGGATCTATGACACCGCCTTTAACGGTGTCAGCAAGGCTATCACCGATCCGGACGCTTATTGTAACGCTGCCAAGACTGCGTCCATCAAGTCGGAATTGTCGCGTCATCTTGCCGGTGATTATTCACCCGCGCCGCCTCCGAAGGTCGCGGCTGCCGAGGATGGCCTGCTTGGCGGGTTCTTCGGCAACGATACCGTCGACAAGGGCCCGGCTTTTGGCTCGGATTCGTGGTGGGACAAGCAGCGCGAAAATACGGGCAAGTAAGCCCGAAGAAACGCGCTCAATGCAGCGCGGAAGGCGTCGCTGTTGGAACAGCTTCTTTTCTTGGAACTTCTCCTGAAGCTATCGGGAGGCCTCGTGTTGCTGCTGGTTCCGCTGGCGGCGTGCCGGGTCTTGGGCTTGCCACGGCCAGAACATGGAATTTGGCCCCGCCTTCTGGGGGTTGTGCTGATTGGGATGGCGGGCGCGCTTTATATCGAAGGCGCGTTGAAGAACGGCCAGGGGCTTGGATTAGCGGGCCTCGTGGTGATCAATCTCAGCGCGGCGCTGGCGATCTTCGCGATTATTGCCTTGAAAGGCGGGGGCCAAAGCCAGCGCGGCCCGTTCGCTCTCGCTGTTATGTCGTTTCTGCTTATCCTGCTGAGCCTTATCGAAATTGCATATATTTGAGCGGCTTACACTTTTTTCTGGCTATTTTTCCGTAACTCCACTTCCGTGCACGTCTCGTTTTTCTTAACATGATCTCACCGTCGCACACGTTTGCGTGACTTCGTCGCGACGGCTGGCACGATGGTTGCTCCTGTCCGGTTGCCCCGCATGGGCCTGGGACATTGGAAGTTCGATGATTAGTTCGGCAGTAGATGATGGTTTGGGACAGCGCACGGTTCTGCGCGCGCGGTCGCCAGATGGTGCAAGCAATCTGGACGGGCTTTGTAGCGATGCCCTAGCGGCTGCGTCATCGGATCGGTTCCGCGAACCTTCCCCTCAACTCCGCTTGACCGGCCTGAGTGCTGAAATCATTGATGACAGCGATGGTTTCAGGTTGCTCAAAGACGACTGGAACGCATTGTTTGAAGATGCCGCTAGTGGAACGCAGGTGTTTTTGTCGTTTGCCGTCTGCTGGAATTGGTATCGGGCTTTCAAACTCGAAAACACGAAGTCGCGGCGGTCCTTCAAGTTGCGGATACTGACGGTTCGCGACAATGGCCGGCTGGTCGTCGTTTGTCCGCTGGCCGAAGACCGCTGGCTGGGGCTCAACCGCCTGAGCTGGTTTGGCTCTCCGGTGTCCCAATATGGCGACATCCTCGTCGCTGGAGGTGCGCAGCGGGACACATACATCAAATTCGCCGGGGAATTCCTGCGGGAGCGTTCCGGGGCTGACGTGTTGAAGCTCTGGAAGGTTCGAGAAGATTCCCTAACGCGCTCCCTGATGACCGGGCTCGATGGAACAATGATCTGCTCAGATACGGCATTGAGCGTCGATCTGAGCTCAGTCGCGTCCTGGAGCGAATACGAGGGCCAGTTTTCATCCAAAGTCCGGAAAAACCGGCGGCGGCAAAGACGCAGGCTCGAAGAACGCGGCGACGTTGAATTCAAGGTTCTCGGGCAGGGCGAGGAAGCTGCGCGGTCCTGCGTCGAGGCGCTGGATTTAAAGCGGCGGTGGCTGAGTGCTCGCGGGCGGGTTTCGCGCGGTCTGGCCAATCCAGGAACCGAACGGTTTTTCCGGGCTGTCTCCAGTGATGGTGAGGACGCTGCCGGAACGCGGGTTTTTCGGTTGAGCTGTGGGACGGAGACCGCTGCACTTGCGGTTGGTTTCATGGCGAAGGACCGACTGGTCGTTCACATCCTGGTCTACAATCTCGAGCTGGCATCGACTGGGGCGGGTGCGCTGATCCTCGAAGACATCATAAAGTGGTGCTTCGATAACAGGGTCGCGGTTTGCGATCTTATGGCGCCGGGCGATGACTACAAACTGGTATGGTGCCGTGATCGCACGGAAGTCAGTGACTGGGTCATCCCGCTGACGCAACGTGGCCGGACGTGGCAGAGAATGGGGATGTTTCATGCCAGCCGGGTTCTAAAGTCCGCGGTTTCCTGGTTGCCATACCGGCTGCGGAGGACACTCGCGCATGCCTATGGGCTGATGGTTCCGTTCATCGTTTGACGGACTGAAAAGCCCCATTGGCGCGGGGCCCTACGTGCTGATATGTGAGCCGCTAGATCCGCAGTTATTTGACGCCAAGCTTCTTTTGCAGGTTCGACGATGACGTCGTGTACTGGAACAGCAGCTTTTTATCGGGGTGCACATAGCGGTGCACCTGCTGGGCCATCAGCGCTGCCTCGTGGAATCCCGACAAGATCAGCTTCAGCTTACCCGGATAGGTATTGATATCGCCAATCGCAAAGATCCGCGGTTCGCTGGTTTCAAATTTTTCGGTGTCGACGGGGATCAGGTTCTCATCGAGGTTGAGTCCCCAGTTTGCAACCGGACCAAGTTTCATCGTCAGGCCGAAGAACGGCAGCATGGTGTTGGCTGCGATCTGTTGCTCGCCGTCCTTGGACTTGATCGTAACTCCACTCAATTCGCCATCCGCGCCGTGCAGGGCTTTTACCTGACCAATGGCGAGGTTCATCTTTCCATCGGCGACCAGTTTGCGCATCTGTTCGACCGAGTGGGGGGCACCACGGAATTCATCGCGCCGGTGCAGTAGGGTCAGCGACTTTGCGATGGGCTGTAGGTTCAGGGTCCAGTCCAGTGCTGAATCGCCGCCGCCGACAATCAGAATGTCGCGGTCGCGGAATTGTTCCATTCGCCGCACGGAATAGTGGACGGTCGTGCCCTCGTAGGCCTCGATGCCTTCCAGCGGAGGGCGCTTCGGCGTGAAAGATCCGCCGCCAGCAGCGATGACCACGACCTTGGTGTGAAAGACCGTTCCGCAGTCCGTTGCGAGCCTGATGCTTCCGTCGTCCATGCGGGAGAGTTCGTCGATGCGCTCATTCAAGTGGAACACCGGATCGAACGGCTTGATCTGCTCCATCAGGCGATCGGTGAGATCCTGGCCGGTGACGATGGGAAGGGCTGGAATATCGTAGATCGGTTTTTCCGGATAAAGCTCGGCGCACTGCCCGCCGACCTTGTCGAGGATGTCGACGAGGTGGGCCTTGATGTCCAGGAGACCGAGTTCGAACACAGCAAACAGGCCTACGGGGCCTGCGCCGATGATAACGACGTCGGTTTCGATTGGGGCGTTTTCAGCGCCGGGCTCGTTAGCATCCGAGGGAGCCATCGGTGCGCACCTTTTTTTCGGGATGATGGACGTCTGCCGTGCATTGCAGCAGCATGGGCTCGTACTAGGTCAGAATTGTTTGGCTGGCACGCGCAGGACGAGGCCGTCGAGTTCGTCTGTGACCTTGATCTGACAGCTTAAGCGGCTTTCGTCGCGAACGTCGAAAGCGAAATCCAGCATGTCCTCTTCCATCTCCTCGGGCCCGCCGGTCTTATCCTTCCAGCCGGGATCGACATAGACGTGGCATGTCGCACACGCGCACGCGCCGCCGCACTCAGCTTCGATGCCTGGAATTTGGTTGAGTTTGGCAGCTTCCATGACCGTGACGCCCTGAGTTGCATCCACGGTCTGGCTGGTGCCGTCGGGCTGAATGAAGGTGATTTTGGCCATGTCCGCGCGCAGGCTCCTTGAAGCTGAGGTTTCCATGCCGGCGGGATGAAGCTTGGGTTTGGCCCGGTGCGATTCCCGCAGCTCGATGGATGAGATGATTGCTGCAAAACGCTGCGAGACTTAGCTGCCGACGGGCGGGTTTACAAGTCAATCGCTGAGGTTTGCCTCGCGGGCGCTGTTGCAGCCAGCAGCCTTTTGGGTGCGTAGTGCGCCCATGCGCGGGTTCTATCGGGCGGAGAAGCGCTGATTAATTGCGGTACGTGTCGTCGCGGATGTGGCGGAGAACGTCGCGTGATGCGGTTTCCAACGCTGTGATCGCGTCAATCTGGCTTGCGCGATCGCTATCCCAACCGAGGTTTTCCGCGCGTGAGGCCGCTTCGGACATGCCCCATGCACCGATGGCGCGGGCCGAACCCTTCAGGGTGTGCGTGGCCTGCTGCCAGGCTTTTTCGTTATCGGCATTGCGGAGTTCGGATAAAAGACGTGGAATCTGATCGGCGAAGAGACCGAGGATTTCGCGCTCCAGATCAAGATCGCCCAGCGTGTAGCGTGACAGGTGGGCAAGGTCGATGGGGCGGGAAACGGCGTGCGCAGACGTGTGCCGTGCCTCTGACACGCATTGATCTTCGACGTCTGCGATGGCTTGAACGTACATTGCCGTTGCGGTCCTTCGTTCCTTCATCGGCGGATGAAGTGTTTGGTTTGTGCGCACCAACACCGCAAAGAGCGGATCTGGGGTCCATTTGGCGGCATCAGTGGCTCGGAAATGGGTAGTTTTCGGCCTGCTCCACCCGTGTCCTGCCAGGACCATGCCAGGAAACTTGTAAGTCTGTGTGAAGACCAATCTTCCAATCGTGCCGAGCACGGCAATGTTTGGGTAACTTCCCGCGGTTAGAAACTCCTCAGTAACCTTTCTTTCGCCCTAAACTCTTCCTAACGACCAAGGTTGGCCCGGTAATGGGAAAAGGGGGGGCATTTCAACATATTCTGGAGCGGTTCCCCTTGTCGGCGGGACCGCAGAACGCGGATGTCGCGCTGATCGGTGTTTGGTAGTGAACTATTGCCGGATAACCCCAATTAAGCGTTTGAGCACATCCAGCGGTTTCAGTATCCTTAACGCTATGGTCGCCCAGGTTGCGGGCGGCCTCGTTGGACGGGTGGATGGCTCAGGAAAAGAAATTTCCCGTGTTGCAGGGTGGGGACGCTGCAGCGGCACTTGGACTTGGCGCAACCGCGCCGAGCCTAGGGGACAAGCTTGCCTCGCTTGAGGGTGAGGACGCCGGTCTGACGGATGCTGACACTCTTGACGAGTTGGAAGGCGCTGTTCCCCCTCCCCTTCCAGGTGCGCCTTCGGGTGCAGCGCTGTCAAAGCCAATTGCCGGCCCGCCACCAATCGATAGTGCTGCGGCTGCGACGGGAATTGCAGGTTCGCGCGTCGCGGACCAATCCCAGGGCCGCGTCAACCGCGAACCAGTCGATGAAGACGACGATGTTGGTGAGGCTGATGGCGGGCGGCGCGCAGCGCGCAGGCGACCGGCTGGCCCGGTCCGCGAGCGGATAGCAGCCAACGACGATGCGCCGTCGATCGGTGGCCTGATCTACGCATTAGAACAATCTCCGTCCTCCAAACCGTTCAAGGTCGCTGGTATCGCGAGTGCCGTTTGGGTGCTTGGCGGTCTGGGGCTGGGTTGGCTTTCTGTTTCAGCAGAATTGTCCGGTGGCGCTACGTTTGCGGATTTGGTGATCAAGCCGCAGTTTTTTCTGACTATCGCCTCGATCGTGGTGCCGGTGGCGGTCATCTGGTTCCTCGCCATGCTTGCTTGGCGCGCTGAAGAGCTTCGGCTTCGGTCTTCGACGATGACCGAGGTCGCGATCCGGCTAGCCGAACCTGACAGGATGGCAGAGCAATCCGTTGCCTCGCTGGGACAGGCGGTGCGCCGTCAGGTTTCGTTTATGAACGATGCCGTGAGCCGCGCTTTGGGCCGGGCGGGTGAACTTGAAGCCCTCGTTCATAACGAGGTGTCGGCGCTAGAACGATCGTATGAGGAAAACGAGCGCAAGATCCGCGGATTGATCGATGAACTCTCCGGCGAGCGTTTTGCACTGCTCGATACGGGCGGCAAGGTTGAAGACACGCTGCGTTCGCTGGGTACGGAAATTCCAGCCCTGATCGAGAAGCTTTCGGGACAGCAAACGAAACTCGCCGGTATCATCCAGGGTGCGGGCGACAACCTTACCGCACTGGAAAACTCTCTGGGCTCGCGAAGTGAGCAGCTGCAGGTGGTTTTGGAGGATTATACCGGTGCGCTCGATACCGCGATGGATACGCGCACACAGCAGATGCAAGGGATGCTGATCGAGCACACTGAGGCTATGGGCTCGACGCTCAATACCCAGAACGACCGCATGCAGGGGATGCTCGAAACATACACGGGTGCTCTTGCGACAGCGTTGGGTAGCCGCACGGATGAAATGCAGTCCGCGTTTGAAGAGTATTTGTCGACGCTCGATACATCGATTGCCGACAGAACGGACAACCTTCAGACCGTCTTCGAAGAGTATGCCAAGGCGCTTGATTCAACGCTCGCTACGCGCGCTCAGGCGCTCGATGCCCAGCTTGTCGATCGGACGCGGGCCCTTGATGAAGCATTCGCTAAACGGCTTGAGCTGTTTGACGATGCCATTCTGCGCTCGACATCGGCGATTGATGAAGCGGTCGGGGAGCGAGCGTCCGCACTCACCAATGCACTTGATTCCCATGCTGTTACGTTCAAGGAAACGATTACACAGCAGGCCGCCGATCTTGACGAGTCCCTCGTTCACGGGATCAGCGCAGTTCGCCGTTCAAGCGAGAACATCACGCGCCAATCCATCAAGGCCATCGAGGGGCTGGCAAGCCAGTCTGAGATGTTGAAAAACGTTTCGGAAAACCTGTTGGCCCAGATTAACACGGTAACCAACCGCTTCGACAATCAAGGCCAGACAATTTTGCGGGCGGCCAGCTCCCTTGAAAGCGCTAACTACAAGATCGACGTGACGTTGCGGAACCGGCATACGGAACTCTCCGACACACTGGGTCGGCTATCGGATAAGGCGCAGGAATTCGGTCAATTCATCGAGGGATACTCCAGTTCGATAGAGGGTTCGCTGACGGATGCGGAGAAGCGAGCCCGTCTGGTGGCGGAGGAACTCAAGCTCGGTACGCAGGCCCAGCAGCAGGCTGCGATGCAGGACATGGAGCGGTTCCGAAGCCATACGGATGCGGAAAGCCAACGGACGTTGAGTGATCTGCGCCAGCGGTTCTCTTCGGTCAGTGACGAGGTCAGTTCGCAGCTTGGATCCTTGACCAACCGCGTTGATGAGACCACGCAGGAAGTGCGCGATCGGACGCGCAAGGCGTCAGAAGAGATCGCTGCAGAACAAGCAAAGCTGCGTTCGCAGCTCGAGACCCTGCCAAACGCAACGCAGGAGAGCAGCGAAGCCATGCGGCGGCTGCTCCAGGATCAATTGAAGGCGCTCGAACAGCTATCAAACATCACTTCGCGCGAAGCGCGGGGCAGGGATATTTCCCGGTCCGAGCCATCGACCTCCAGGCCTACCGGTCCCGGTGCCATTGCAGGCCCGACTCCAGCTCCAAGATCTGCGAAACCTGATGGCGGGTTATCAAGCTTGTCAACGAGCCTCGCGCGGGAGCTGGCTCAGCGTCCTGTGCCAAATCTGCCCCCATCGCGCGGAGCCGCGGGCGGTCAAGCGCCGTCTCGCAGCCATGGTCATGAGGCGCTTGAAACAGGTTCTGTGAATGTCCCTGATGCCCGCGGACAAGCGCCATCGGGTGGAGCACAACGTCCAGGACTGCCGCGGCCTTCTGCGCCTGCGTCTCAGCAATCTTTGCAAGGGGTGGCTCCGCGGGGCGGAGTTGCTCCTCAACAGCGGGGTGATGATTCGCGCGGTGAAAACTGGTCTCTCGGCGATTTGTTGAAGCGCGCCTCCCTTGACGACGAAGCCTCTTCTGGCGCGCCGGTTCCGCAGGGAGCCGCTCAGGCTCAGCCGAGCAATTCCCGGAATGGAAGCGGTGGGATCGATATCGGGGTTATGGGTCGCGCACTTGATCCGGCGACGGCTTCAGGTATCTGGGCAAGGCTGCGTGCGGGCCAATCCAACGTGATGGTGCGCTCGCTGTATTCGCCGGAAGGCCAGGCGCTTTACGATGAGCTTTCGCATCGCCATGCACATGATGCCGGTTTGCAGGAAACCGTTACGAGGTATCTGGCTCAGTTCGAACAGACCCTGAAGGATGCCGAGCAACGGGACCCTAGCGGCGAACTTGTGTCTCAACACCTCGTCGCGGATACCGGCCGGGTTTACCTGTTCCTTGCCCACGTCAGCGGGCGTTTGGGATAGGTGGGCTTTGTTGGCAGTTGGTGTTTGGCGTTCGTCATTGGCGTCGTGTGACCTTTTCGGCTGATTGTTCTGCCATTGCTTGCAACCCGAAGACCGCGCATCTGCGATGAGTATTTCCTTGCCGCCTCTCAAGCACAACCAGATAGAACTCGTCTCTGCCCAGCACGAGACGTGGCCGCTGGCGCAGCCGTTCGTCATTTCACGCGGGTCAAAAACGGCTGCAGACGTCGTGTGTGTCACTCTCAGCGACGGAACTTATGAAGGGCGTGGGGAGTGTGTGCCATATGCGCGATACGGCGAAAGCGTCGAAAGCGTATTGGCCTGCGTTCGAGGCTTTGGCCGCCGGGAAGGCTTCGACCGGGAGATTTTGCGCAGGGAGATGCCGGCGGGGGCTGCTCGCAACGCTCTCGACTGTGCACTGTGGGATCTTGAGGCGAAACGCTGCCGTAGTGGGAACGGAGATGATCCCGAGGGGGCCAAGAGCGCGTTGTCCAGTATCGAGACGGCGTTCACGCTGAGCCTCGGGTCGCCTGACGACATGGCCCGGCAAGCGGGTCACGCCGCGTCCAGCACGATTCTAAAATTGAAGCTTGGTGGTGATGGTGATATCGCGCGTATCCGAGCCGTGCGCGAAGCGCGAGCGGACGCACGGCTGTTGCTCGATGCAAACGAAGCCTGGGACAATGAAATTGCCGCAGACTTTCTTGGCGTTGCGATTGAGGCAAATGCTGAGGTTGTAGAGCAGCCACTGCCTGCTGGAAGCGATGGCAGTTTGCGTAAGCTCCTAAAGGAATTTGGAGATCGGATCGCGATCTGCGCCGATGAGAGCGTGCATACGCGCGAAGATTTCAGCGCGCTTGCCGACCGTTATAATGCGGTGAACATAAAGCTCGACAAGGCGGGTGGGCTGACGGAAGCGCTGGATTGTCTGAACGCTGCGAAGGCGCTGAATTTCCGCGTGATGGTCGGCTCGATGGTCGGGACGTCACTGTCGATGGCTCCGGCAATGATTTTGGCGCAGGCTGCCGATTGGGCGGATCTGGACAGTCCATTGCTGCTCGCCAAGGACCGGCCGCATGGTCTTAGCGTTACAAATGGTTTTGTCTCGCCGCCCTCCCCTGCCCTTTGGGGGTGATGATATTTTCGTGCTTCTGACGGCGTGCTGTTGGATGTCTATTTGACGGTCAGCCGGTTGATCATGAGAGCCGCAACCAATCCGATCAGCGAGAGTGCGCTCATCGCAAGATAAGCGTTGGCCCCATACGCCCCGTAGAGCCAGCCCGACATGAGTGTGGCTGCTCCCATTGCGACGCCGGTTCCGATTGTTGCGTATAGCGCCTGCGCGGTTCCTGCGGATTTGTCGGGCACGGTTTGGGCAATGAGGTGGATTGCGCCGAGGTGGGCTGCGCCGTAAGTGAGCCCGTGCAGAAGTTGCAACGGGATCAGCGCCCACAATGCAGGTTCAAAGCTCATCACCGTCCAGCGGATGACGGCTGCGGCGCATCCGGCAATCAATAGGCCCGCTGGTCCGACCGCGCGCACGGCCCGCCCCGAGAATGCAAACAGCGCCACTTCGGCCAATACGCCGATGGCCCAAAGCAACCCCGTTGTCTTTGCGTCGATCCCCTGTCCCAGCCAGTGCAGCGTACCGAAGGTGTAATAGGTTGCATGGGCGGCCTGTACACAGCCGGTAGCGAGAAGCAGCGCGAGGAAAGCTGGATTTCTGATGAGTGCCATTGCGTCGGCAAGGCGGACGAAGCGCAGTGGTCTTGAGGATCGTTGGCCAGATGGATTGGGTTGGGCAGTTTGGGGCGCAGTGGTTTCGGGGCGAACGGGGTGGCGGTCTGCGTCGGGCAGGAACCAGCTCGCGGCTGCGGTGGCAATCGCCGCTGCGATGATCATGTAGATGCCGGTTGCCGCGCCGTTTGCTGCAATGACTGCTCCGCCGATGAGGTTTGCCGCGATGAATGTAAGCGAGCCCCACAGCCGCATTCGGCCGTAATCCAGGCCGCGGGCCTTTACACCAGATACCGCGATGGTTTCGGTGAGCGGCATCATCGTGGTCATGGTGAGTGACAAGGCGACGGCGCCGGCCAGGATGAGCCAGAAGCCGTAGGATTGGGCGAGCAGCAGACTGGCAGCGACTGCGATGGCGCTCAGGATAGCAATTGCCGCGCGATGGGATTGGCGTTCGTCGGCAATCATTGCCACGGCGGGCGTGACGATGAGGCGTAGGAAGAAGGGCGTTGCCGTGATGATTGCGATTTCTGATGGCGACAGTCCTCGCCAGTCTAGCCAGACGGGAAGGTAAGGCAGGTGGACGCCGTAGATGAGAAACATCGCGCCATAGAAGACGGCGAGGCGAATTGAAAAGTGGTTCGCGCGCGCGTTCGCCGCGGGAGGATCGGATGGCGGGTTCGCGGGAGGTGGGCTTTGGTCCGGCATTCGGCCTCGATCGGTGGCGCGGCCAAACGGCGGCGCTCTTGAGCGCTTATCCGATGCCGGTGTTTTGCGGATGCTGCAAGGGGGCTGAACCCGGTGAAACCGTGCAGGACGTTTCGTAATCGCTTAGACATGTGATGGCACGGGCTGAGCATGAAAAAACCGCGCCGGGCGGAGATGCCAAACGCGGTTTTATTCAATCTGCATTTTCGGCTGCCAGACACTGACGGTTCAGTTTGCGCCGAACAGTCCGGCGATCGTGTCCTGCAGTCCGTTTTCGCCCCACTTCGTCTTCAAGCTGATGGCAAAGATGTCGGCGCTGTTTTCGACTTCGCCGTTGAAGACGACGTTGGGCGCGCCAAGGGAGGCGCGCGAGATGTCGGCGTCCTCGAAGAAGATGTGGGTGTAGCCGAAGTCTATCGAGGTCATTTGCGACCAATGGTAAGTGGCGCCGAAGCCGAGCCAGACGCGATCGCTGTCGGGCACCTGGAGGAGACGTGCTTCCGGCGATTGGATGGGAGATTTCTCCCAGGCCAGACCCGTGCGCAGCGTGAGCTGGCGGTTCATATCGTATTCCAGGCCGCCCGAGACGAAGTGACCGTCGTCCCATGGGCCGTCTAGCGAGCGGTCCTGCGGCGTGGCCGCGCCACCAACTCCGTTGATGGCCGCGGCCACAAGGTCAAGATTAGTCGTTCCGTTGACGGAGATCGAGTCGAACCGACTCCAATTTGACCATTCATAGGTGAGGTGTCCGCGCAATGAAGGCGTAATGGCTTGCGACAAGCTGACGGTCACGATCTCGGGAAGTTCGAGATTGGCGCTGGTGTCTGATTCAGGAAGGTCTCTGCGGGTCGTTACGCCCTCGAAATTGTGTTCGATCTTGGATCGGAAGCCCACGCCCAGGGATGTGCTTGGCGAAGGCTGCCACAAGACGCCTAACGTGTAGCCGACGCCGATTTCATCGGCGACGTCGACTTCTACCGGCCCATTTGTGGGGTCAAGAAATTTGAAATTCAATGACGCGTGCTGGATTTGAACACCTGCTGCCACATGGAAACCACGCGCGACTTCATATGACAGGGTGGGAGCAGCATTGAACGTTAGCAGCGACGAACTGAGGCCATGAGTTGCGCCCGTGTAATGAACATCGTCGGGTTCGGTAGAGAGCCCAAAGGGCGAGTTTATTGAAATGCCCAGTACGAGTTTGTCATTGATCCGATAGGCGCCATAGGAGGCGGGCACAATGGCGGGCCGGTCGATCGTCGTGGAATTCGCTCCCGCATTAATACCAGCGACTGCAGGGTCAAAGACGAATGTATCGACGACTCCGCTAAGTGCTCCTGCGGCTGCCCCTGTATTTTCAACCTCACCGGTGATCCTGGTGTCGGCGGTGATGACGGCGTAGTGGCTTTCCGTCGTGATGCCGCGTTGTGCTGTACCGAAGGCTGCCGGATTCCAATACGATGATGACAGGTCGGCGCCCGAAGCCGCACCGGCAAATGCCATGCCGAGAAATGACGAAGATTGCTCACGAACTGCAAAGCCGCCTGCATGCGCCGATGTAGTGATGCCAATGCAGGCTGCGATCGCGACGGCTGCTGTAGTCGCGCACTTGCTTGCAGCATGCGCCTTTGCTGAAAATACGACTGTCATTACTGTTACTTACCCCCCAACGCAACAATACAGCGAACCGGTGGTCAATGCCGGAACACAAACTTGAACCGCCCGGCAACTACGCGCCGTTTTCCTAATTGTACCAAGCATAAGGGGGAGATGCAGGCACACGCCAATGAAACTCGACGTTGCAACCGTATGCTGACGAAGGATTGTGCAGGATTGTGCTTGATCGGCAACACCGATCACGGTGATCGGTAAAGCATGGCCGACTGTTTTTTGATGGACTGTTTGCGAAATGAAAATGAGCCGATCCGGCATTACCGGATCGGCTCATCTGCCAATTATTCT
>CAYGRH010000044.1:0-14726 GCA_964352165.1 uncultured Hyphomicrobiaceae bacterium
GTTTCGGCTTCGGTTGTCCCCAGCGCAATCGTAGGACCAGACGGTGGCGGTGGAGGCGGGGGCGGGGGCTCGCCCAATTCGCTTAGGACGAGGCTGTCGACGCGGGCGAACTCACCCGCATTGATTGCGCCGCGCACCTGAATGGTGTCGCCATCGTTCAGGTTCAGTGCGACGTCGCGGGCGACAATATCGTTGTTGCCGCCGTTTCCAGCCCAACTATCCACGACAGCGCCGTTGACGAGCAACTGCCATTGGGCAACGCCGTCGTTCTCGTTGACGTAGCGGACCGACAGATTATAGGCGCCAGCCGCGCCATCGAATGTTCCCGTCGCAGTTCCTGCCCCAGAATAGTTTGTGCCGCGGATCCATGCGCCAGCAGAGGCAGGTCCGAACGCCTCTACTTGGTAGCCTCCACCAAGAGTAAGCGATTCCGCTTCGGTGGTTCCGAGCGCGATGATCGGCCCGGTTGGTGGCGGCGGAGGCGGCGGCGGGGGGCCGCCGTCGGCAGTCAATGTCAGACTGTCGACGCGGGCAAATTCGCCGTTGTTTTGCGTACCTCGGATTTCAATGACATCGTTGCTGGACAAGGAGAGCGTGACGTTTCGGGCAACAAATGTGTTGTTGCCCCCGACACCCGACCAGCTGTCCACAATGGTGCCATTGACGCGCAACTGCCATTGAGCCACGCCGTCGTTCTCGTTGGCGTAAACAGTCGTGAGCGTATACGTGCCGGATGAACCAATGAATGTCCCGCTGGCGGTTCCGGTGCCGATGGCCTTTATGACCTCATCGTTTGACGTGCCGACGAGGCTTTCGACGACATAGCCGCCGCCGAGCGTTAAGTCCTCGGCTTCGTTGAGACCGATGTTCAAAATACCGTTTGGCATCGTGTGTTCTCGCTTGTTTTGGGGCCGGGCAGGCAAGCGATGGTCCCTTGCGCCGAACGGCTTGGCTCGCGCGCGGCTTGATGCGCGGGCGAAACCATCTCTTGCTACTTTACTTTTATTCTCGCTCTTATGCCATTGTATTGGCTGTACTTGTGTTGCAACTTTTTGTCATTGTTAAGCTACAAGGCGCGGCGCTGCGATAGCGGCGCGCTGGCAATGCACGTCAACTGCAGTGTCGGATACCGACCGAGATTTCGATGTGTGGATGCGTGCGGGCGTTAGAGGCTTTGTATTTGTCCCCTTGCGGCTCGGTTGCCGTTACCGGAAGTCGCTTGAAGCCTTCGCGCGCTTCAGGGCAAGCGAAGGTCTTCCAGCGCGGCACGCTTGGGTGCCGTAGAGAGATTGAGGCTCGCCCCTGGCCGCCCATTGCTCCCAGCACCCGCATCGCTTCCGGCACCCCCGGCAAGCTGCATCTCGACCTTGAGCGTGTCGCCCGGGAGCAGAACGCTGGTCTCGTTGGCCGTCAGTTCGAAACTGTCTCCGGCAAGCGTACGCACGATGAGGTAGTTTGGTATGATCCGGTTGATTTCAGCGGTCTGGGACATTTGTAGAGCCGCGCGCTGGCGCGTGTCGGTCAACAGGCGGCCGTTGACCAACTTGCGCGTGCCGATCCGAGCGAGTTGTATCGATGTGTCCTGCATCGCCTGGGTAATATCGTTTGCGCGTTTGGTCTGCAGCTCGATCATCGAGATTTCCGTGCGCGTGATGTCCTGGCTGACCGCCGTCTGGCGCGATTCCAGCCTCAGGCCGTCGCCCTGCAGCTGTGCGAGGTTGCGCTCAAGGCCCAGTAGGCGTGGCGTGGTGGCCAGGCCTTTTTTGGCAAGCGTGCGGATGCCGCCGAGTTCTCGCTCGAGAAGTTCGACGCGCCGATTGTGGGCCTCAACCTGACGGCCGAGCGATGTGACCTCTTTTTCAAGGTTGGACTTGAGCTGCGATAACGCCGACATCTGGGTGTTGAAGGATTTCAGGCGCGAGTTGAACACAAGGCGCTCGTTTTCCATCAACGCTTCGATTGCCGGGATGTTTTTCTTCGCGGCCAGAACACTCGGAAAGACGACCGAGTTGTGACCGTCAAGCTCTGCAGTCAGGCGTGCATGGCGGGCCAACAGCATGTCATGTTCATGCTCCATCAGCGTTTCATCGCCTTCGGACTTCACCAGATCGCGCGCGAGGCTCATAGCGTCGGCACCTGTCGACCGCAGGAGGCCTCCGGAAATGCTGACCGCCTGAAGAACCGTCAGTCCCGGTCTGAATGCGTATTCACCCGGCTTTTCAACCTGCCCGACTATGTAGAACGGGCGATACTGGACTATCTCGACAGTCGTGTCGGGCTCTGTGACTGTGCCCATCCGTTCCTGGAGCCTGCGGGAGATTACGGCTGCGAGTTCTCCGGTCGAAGAACCGGCGGCGGGAACCTGACCAACGAGCGGCAACGCCAAGCGCCCGGACACGTCGATGGTATATTCAGCGTTAAGTGCTTCCCAGGCGAAGATTTCATCGCGCGCGGGCCGCCATTCGAAAACCTGAATTCGGACCTTGTCGCGGGGTCCAAGCTTGTATTCGGTTTCCGGGACGCCGGAGTAATTTACGGAACTGTTGCCGACTTCGGCGCGAAGTGGCTGAGCGGTCGTGGGGATTGCCAGCATTCCCGCCAGCGCCAGGGCAAACGCGAGTAGCGCTTGGCGCGCTGCGCGCGCGATCGCGCGCGGCAGGTCATTGTGCAAGGTGTTCGGTTTGAACAGGCGGCTTGGCATTCCCAACCTCATATCTTCGATCAACGAGCGCAAAATGGCAGACCGGAATTCTTTGTATGCTTCATTTTCCGGCTATGCTTAATCCGAGGGTCCGGCATTGTAAGAGTGTTTCATGTTGAGCCCGTTTCGGACTTCTAGTGCTTCAAAAAGAGCCGGTTGATGCAATCGCGATTTCTCTGCCGGTTCGCAATTTTCCGTTTTAGTTTCCGATCTCTCAGGTCTTCGGTTCTGCCTCCGCGAATGGACATTGCAGCAGTGCGCAACTGTTTCCGCATTGCCTGATAGGCCCGCTGTTTTGAGGCTCACTGCATGACTGCTTCGGCAAGAGTTCCTTGTCTGGCGAATTCGCAATTACGCCTGGATTGCCCGGCGAAGGACTGCCTGAGATTGTACCGTCGACGATAGTTTGCAAACCTCATGCCCGATCACTGAGCGGCAGCGGAACGGCACCTATGTTCTTTCTTTTATTATATTATTCAATTGCTTTTGGTTTTGCATTCGTAAATCCGTTTATGCCGCATTGGACCATCGTCAAATGCTTCTGAAGGGCTCCGGCCGCAACTCGTCAGCCGCCTACCACTTTTGGGGGATTGGGCCAGTGCCAATGAACAGAAACGTGTATTTCAATACTGGCAGCTTTTTATTTGGCTTTCCGGGACGATAGGGCACGTGGCCGTGGCACTTACCGAAGTGCTCATTCGTCCGGCCTCGCTGGATGTGGTTCCAGGCCGTCAGCCCAATCCCTACTGTTCCATTGCTGGGTATTGAGTTTGGTTAAGCTGTTTTGTCCGGCACTCGGTGGGCCGTTCCAGTCACTGAGGTCTTGGGCCTCGTGAGTCCGCTTCTAAGGCGTTTTGCCAGTTTTGATGAAACTTTCTGCCCCATGCGTTTCAGAAAACCTGCTGCCCAGCCCATGTGCATTACGATGGCGGCCGGGCCTGTTAAGAGCGTGGCGACAGAACGTTGCTTGATGGCAAGCACAAGGCCCCACGTGCAGGCGGCTGCCACGTAGGCCACTGGAGCGACGAAGAAGATGGGGTGGGCCGCTAGGCCCAGGACCAATCCGGCCAGGCAGCCGAGCAATACGATCACTGGGAGGATTTGTCGGATCTGCAGAGTGCCACCGTGCTTGAGCAAGGTGTTTGCGCGGCCCCATCCGTGGTTTGCATATTGGCGGGCCAGAGCTTTCAAATTGTCTCGCGGGAAATAGTCTATGGCAATGTTTCCGTTGAGATAAATGCGCCCGCCCGCGGCCACGATCCGCTTATCCAGCTCCGCGTCCTCATTGTATGGGCAGGTTTCATCATATCCGCCTACAGCGCGGAAAGCCTTCCGATCGAAGGCTGCGTGATGTCCGTGATCCACATAGCCGGTCAGCCCCAAGCGTCGATGGGCCGAACCGCCATTTCCCAACCGGCTATTTTGCGCTGCTGCGATCGCTGTTTGCATGGGCGAACGGCCGCACGTCCGCATGGCGATCACAACAGATGTCGCGTGGTGCTTCCTGATTGTGTCGATACATGCGCGCGCGAACCCGGGGGGGTAGACCGCGTGACAATCAGCGCGGATGAGATAGTCGGCTTTGGGATCAGCGATGCTGGCTGCCAGATTGACCCCGGCGGACTGGAGCCGTCCTTCGTTGTGAACAAGGCGGATGCGCGGGTCGGCGGCTGAAAGCCTGGCAACGATTTTGCGCGTAGCATCTGTGCTGCCACCGTCCATCACCAGCAGTTCAACCTGATTGTCGTCTCGTGCCGGGAGAACAGAAACGATTGCGCTTTCGATATATTTTTCTTCGTTGAGTGCCGGCATGACGATTGTCACGAAGGGTCGGTCGCCTTCGGCCATCGGCGGAGCGTGCGGAAGAGTTGTGGTTACCAATCGTGGTTGGTCTGGCCCTGAGACAGCCGGTGGAGTGCCAGGTGCTGATTTCAGAGCAGCAGACTGGGCAGCAGACTGGCCACCTGCTTCATGGTCGAGCGTGATTTGGCCGAGCGTTTTCTGGCTGGCGTCTTCCTGCACGATAGGTATCGCTTTCCTGCACTCAATCGGCTTCGTCATTGGCAACGAAACCGTCCCGTTTTGATGCAGTGCGACGGCATATTAAGCCCGATGCGCAACCGCTTGATTATGCGGTAAGTATAAGCATCGAGATTGATCTGACCATCTCCCAATTCGGGCTACGAGGTGGTAATGCTTTTCGCACCCGCCGCAAGGGTGCGGTTGTGCGCTTTGCCATTGTTATTGCAGGCCCGCGCCGATTTTGCGGGCAGCGCAAACCCGATCAAGCCGGTGATGCACCGGAGAGCATCAAAAGAGGTAACCCGTGGATTTGCCCTCGTTCGATGGCACGGATGAATGGTTCGATTTGTCGGCTCGGCGGCTTGCCGCGGCTGGGTTCTTGCAATCGATAAGACCGGTGCGGCATTGCGGCGGCACACAACAACTTCGAGCGTTGCCATGAACATCACAACAGCACAACCGGGCGGACCCTCCGGCGTTTACGGTGGCAGCGGCTCAGGGGGTGGGCACCCACCGGAGGCTAAGGGCTATGGAAATGGCGGGGCTTCGCCATCCGGACGCGGCAGTCGCACACGGGCTGCGGGCGGTTCCAGCGTTGCCGTCATGGCGATGCTGGCGGGGGTTGTTTTCCTGTTCGGCATCACCGGGGCGTTGAGCCCATTCATCGGTGCGAACTCTGAAAAGTTTTTCTGGCTTCCGGCATACGGGTTGGTCGGGCTGCTTATTCTGCTGCAGCCGAACGCATTCTTGAATGCCGCAGCCAGCAACAAAGTCTTTTTGGCCTGGCCCCTTATCGCCTGCATCTCGGCTTTGTGGTCGGATGCTCCAAGTGTGTCGGCCTACCACGGCTTTCAGTTGGCGATGACCATTCTGATCGCATTGTCGTTTGCGATGTTCGTGCCGCGACTTTTGTTTCTACAGATGCTTTGGGTGGCCTTGTTTGCGGCTTCGCTGGCCTGCATGGCCTTCATCGTTCTGGAGCCTGGGCGTGCCTACAGTAACTTTGGTGAAGCCAAGGGGATCTTTCCTCACAAGAACGTCCTTGGCAGCCTGATGGGACTTCAGATTCTAACGGCGTTCTGCTTGTTCCTGCATGGCTGGCGTCGCGTGTTGATGTTCGCGGCCATGGGCCTTTCGGTCAGTCTCCTGATCCTTTCGAAGGCAGGCACACCGCTGATCTGTCTTGCAGGCGCGCTTACGCTCTTGCCGTTTGCCATTCTATACCGTTCGGGCCGGCACGCATTGGGTCTCGGAATCGGCGCAATAGCACTGCTGGCCGCTGCAGCTTTATCTCTCGTCGTCGTATCAGGCGTTGACCCTGCTGAAGTGCTGCTTGGCAGTATCGGCAAGGACCAGACCCTGACAGGTCGGACAATCCTGTGGCAATTCGGCTGGCAGGCTTTTGTAGAAAATCCGATCCTCGGGTTGGGCTTTAAAGGTTATTGGGAGGGCAATCTCTCGACGGCGTTTTATCTCAGGTACGTGACGGGGCAGGATCTGTGGTTCTTCCATAACAATTTTCTGGAGACCGCAGTTGCGTTCGGCGTCATAGGGCCGGTTCTGCTGGCCGCGGGCATTGCGCTGGCGCTCTTCCGGACGACGCGCGCATATCTTGCCGACTGCAGTTTCATCGCGCTGTGGGGCGTTTTTCTGGTGGTGATGCTGTTGATTTTCGCGCAGGCGGAGAACCCGTTTTTCGTCAATCACGGCATCTTTCAGTTTCTGCTTATCGTCGCCGCTACCATGAAGCGCTCCGCGCCTTACAGGCTCCCGACGATTGGCTGGCGCCGATTGCAGTTTCAACAGGCTTCCGATCCATTGATGCCTGAGTATCCCTCGAGTAGAGGGATGCGTCGATGACGGCTGGACGTACAATCGTTGCAACAATGAACCGCGTGGCGGCAGGGTTGGCTGAGGGGCCTGCGGCCGGGGACGCGCCCGCCGAACGGGCGGCGCAAATCGAAGACACGCAGGCGGGATTGGCCATTGCGTTTTTCGGGCACGACGCACACGAGAGCACAGTCATCAAGCGTACGCAGGCCTTTGCCCACAACGGGGCCAAAGTGACGGGCTTCATGTTTGCTCGCGATCGCGCCAAGAACATGCGCCGGGTCGCCTGCCCGGTGATTTCACTTGGGCTCACTGTAGACAGAAATTACCTTGCACGTATCCCCAAGCTGCTCGTTGCCCTTGGCGTGACATTCAAGAACAGACGGGCGTTGCGTGATGCGGACGTATTTTACGCCCGCAATATCGACATGCTTTTTCTTGCGGTCATGTCACGCTGGCTGAGCGGGGCGCGGGTGCCGGTCGTCTATGAAGCCCTCGACGTCCAGCGCATATTCGTCGGTGACGGCATGGTCTCACGGGTGTTTCGATGGGCCGAACGCGCATTGATGGCCCGCAGCGATCTGCTGGTTGTCAGCTCGCCGGAGTTTGTCTCCCGGTATTTCGCGCCGGTGCAAAACTACGATGGTCCGGTCTTTCTGTTGGAAAACAAGATCTGTCCGCACCAGCTTCCCGAGGGGGTGGACCTCAGCGCCGGGGTTCGGCCAGAAGGACCGCCATGGGTTATCGGCTGGTTTGGAACGCTGCGTTGCCGTCGCTCGCTGAGTGCGCTTAGCAGCATCGCCGAGCGTTTGGGGCCGCAAGTCGAGGTCCATATTCGTGGCATTCCTTCGCACGAGGATCTGAGCGAAACGAAAATCGAAACGGCCTGCGCTGCCGCCAGCAATATGCGCTACTTCGGTTCTTACGCCAGTCCGCAAGACCTATCGGACATTTACGGCCAGGTGCATTTCACCTGGGGCTTCGATTTTCTGGATGCGGGTTCCAACTCCGATTGGCTCTTGCCAAACAGGGTGTACGAAGGCGGCGCATTTTCCGCTGTCTGCCTGGCCCGCGCTGGAACGGCCACGGGGCGCTACGTCGAGGACATGGGCACAGGGCGGGCGTTTTCCGAACCCATCGAGGACAGTGTGGCTGAGTTCTTAGCCAACCTGGATACCGAGACTTACCGACAAATTCATCAGCGCGTGGCCGCCAAACCCGCCAGCCAGTTTTTTGATGAGAACGACACCGCTGGTCTGATTGCGGACATGAGCAAACTCTCTCAAAGCCTTCGGGCAGGATGATTGGAATGGCAATCAAGTTGCACCAACCTCAGTCGGGACGACGCATGTTTTGTTTCGGATTTTTTGAACAATGGGCTCATGCGTCGAGACAACCGTTTTCGATTGCGCCCCTTTCGATATGCGCCGTTCTCGTGGCCGTGCCGCTTGATGCTAACGCGCAACAAGCAGGCGATACCGCTGTGCCGGTGGAGGCTATCGAACGTGAGAGCGTGGTTACCGGACAATCATTCTTTGAGCCCTTCGATCGTCTGTCTCCATCGCGCTGGTTCGTCTCTGATGGTTGGGGGAACGGCGACCATCAGTCCTGTACATGGCGGCGGCGGAATCTTCGGATCGATGATGGCGTGCTGACCTTTAAACTTGACCTTGAGCCAGAGGCCAAACGGGCATTGCTTGATGCGAAAAAGGTCGATGCCGGGATTTCCCCTCCGGTCTCCGTTATCAAGTCACAGAGTGTTCCGGCTGGATCGGTTGCGGCAGATGGCGCAGCCGGTGAGGGCCAGGCCGCTGATCCCGCAGCGCCCCCTGAAAAGCCGCCACGGCGGTATTCCTGTGCCGAGATCCAGACGAAGCAGGTCTACGGCTATGGCACATATGAGGTTCGTATGCGTCCTGCGATCGGCGCAGGAACGGTCAGCGCATTCTTCACATACATCGGCCCCCCGATTGCCAAGGGAAAACCGCATGATGAAATCGATATCGAGTATCTCGGCAAGGATACGCGAGAAGTTCAGTTCAACTTCTTCCAGGACGGAAAGAGTGCGGGCGGCAAGCTTCATCAGTTCGGCTACAATGCTGCAAGCCGTATGACGGATCTGGCCTTCGTCTGGCAGCCGGATTCGATCCGCTGGTACGTAAACGGTCAGTTTGTTTTCGAATTGCGCGATACTGCGGAAAAGCCCCTACCTTCCGAACCGTCAAAAATCTATCTGAGCTTGTGGAGTGGGCAGGGGCGCGACATGGTCGCGTGGCTTGGCGCGTTTGAGGAAAACGTACTGCCGATCGAGGCCTCATACGAGCATGTCGCATTTACGCGGGCTGGCGATGCCTGCCAGTTTCCAGGCTCGATCGTTTGTGATGCTGAAAATTCAAACGGCGCCGTTCAGCGGTAGTTACTGGTCTTGTATTCTTTGAACTCGCGACCAGTGACGTTGGCCAGCATGCCGGCACCCCGACATAACGTGTAGAAACTTGCCACAGTCTTTTGCGGGTTTCGCCAACCGGAAACAATGGCGGACGCTGCGACCTTGCCTGCGCCAGCAGCGACGCGGGTCAGGCCTTTGGCTGCGTTGAGGCTGCGCCCGCGCACGCTGCGAGCTGGATACGGACTGCGATAGGCTTCGATCTGCCCAGTGCGGAACCACCGGCGCCATAACCAGGCCGCCGTCATGCGACCGCGTGGGACCGTCTCGTGGACGATGGCGTCGGGTGCCCATGCGATTTTCCCACCGCCCGCTTGAAGCGCTTCAAAGAACATCGTGTCTTCACCACCGAAGTCGTTGAAATGCGTGTCGAAATGCAAACCGAGCCGGTCGATGGCCGCCATATCAAACATGACGTTGCCGGTGTAGCCCGACAGGGCAAACCCACCTTCTTCCTTTGGCCGTGTTGCATAACCTGAGGTTGGAAGGAAAGCTGGCGGGGCGGTCTCGAAAACCGGCAGGACCGGTCCGACGGCTGCGGCAACTGCGGATGTTTCGAGGCGCTCAAACAATGCTTCCAACCAGCCCGGTTCCGGCATTTCGTCGTCGTCCACAAACGCGAGATGGGTCGCGCCGAGCGCTCGTGCCTCCGCGAGCGCTGCGTTGCGCGCGTTGGCCAGCCCCTTCTTGGTTTCGTTGTAATAGTGGACATGGAAACGCGAGCGTTCGGCGAAGGCCAGGCTGCCGGATTTCGCCGTGGCTGCTTCAGAGTTGTCGATGATCACAAGCGTGATTGCGTGATCGGGTTGGCCTTCAAAGCTGAGGCGTTGCAGGGCGTCCAGAAGTGTTCGCAAGCCGTCTTCGCGATGGTAGGTGCAGATGCCGATGGCAATTCTGGCATCCTGCTGGCTGGAGCGGTTGTGATCGGTCATGGGATAGACCTCCGGAACATCCGCTTACCCAACGCATCTGAACCAAAGCGAACCAAGAGGGGCCAAGCGCGCGGTGATGCTGCCGCCTTGAACAAACCGCCAGCGATGTCGCCGTGTTTTAGTACTTCGACGATGTTGACGAACTCTCCAGAGCGGACCAATGCGCGCTCGTAGCGCTGCGAAGCTTTGGCCGTGCGCTCGCAGTCTTGCGCATGCGAGGTGACGGCGGATGTGCGGTGTGCGGCTATGAGGTGTTCGGCATGTCCGGGTTTGAGCCGCCAGGACTGCGAACCCGGACGGATACGGTACTTGTAGTCATCGTGAGATGAAACGACAAACCGTGCGCCTTTCAGCAGTGCGTCCATCAGGAACTGATAGTCTTCACCGATCTGCAGGTCTTTTGGGAAGTCCAGGCCGTGACGGCGCACAAAGGCTGAGCGGATCATCGGTTTGATGGCACCAAGACTGAAGCTGTTTTTCGTCAGTGCGAGATTTCCGTCAAGGAACGTGGCGACATCGACCACGAAGGAAAACGGATCGTCGGACTTGGGGAACATGGTCACACCGGTCGGCGCGCCATCAACGCTGATGCGCTCGAAGTTGTCAGCCACGATGTCGGCAGATGTGGCTTCAGCCAGAGCCAGGAGGCGCGCTGTTCGACCGGGGGTGATGACGTCGTCGCCGTCGAGAACGGCCAGCCATGTTCCTTTGGCGACTGCAATGGCCTGATTGCGGGCGGCGGCGGGGCCACTGCTGTTGGCGTTGCAGATTTGGGTGACGCGCGGATCGCGGCTTGCGATTTTTGCCACGATTTCCGTTGTGCCGTCGTCGGAGCCATCATCAACAACGATCAGCTCAACTCTGGCATCGCGTTGGGCGAGGCCTGATGCCAGCGCCTCGGCTATGAAAGGGGCAACGTTGTAGGCGGCGATCAGAAACGATACGTCGGGTGTCGTTACTGCTGCATCGGCCGGGTTGGGGATCGAAGTCATCACGCGTTCCTGCATGCCCTGCCTCACCCTTCCTGAGCTGTCAGCAATGTGCTGACCGGGAGCGGGTTGGATGCCCCTTCCGCCGTCAAGACTTCGACGTTGCCAAGCCCGATCAACAACCGCGAACGACGATGAAGCGCATTATTGTCCTGGCCATTCGAGAGGCTTTCGGCTTTCGGGAACTTGGCGCGCACTGTCTCGGTGAAGATGTACGGCCAGGCCGAAGGCGCTTGTGCCGCGCGCATCAGACCGGCTGCAAGACCTTGCTTTTTTCGCGCCTCAAGGGCAGAGGCGTAATCGAACTTGGCCTTCATGGCTCGGGCATGAGCCACCAGGGCTTTTTTGTCGGCAGGGCTCAGGCCCGCGGGGGCTGCAAGATGCCGCCGGTCGAGTTCGGCCAATCGTGCAAGGTCTGCCGCCTTGTGTGTGGAACTGAGCGAATCTTCTCGTTCGATAGCGACATACCCGCAAGCTGGAACAATCTTGAAGCGAGCCCCCGCCCTCAGTGCCGCCAGGTAAAGCGCGTAGTCTTCGCCCAATCTCAGGCGTTCGTCGTAACGCAGGTGTCTCGCATCGAGAAAGCGCCGGGACACGATGGGTTTGACAAATCCGAGTTCGGCGCGTGGAGCACCGGGTCGCGAAATGTTTCTCGTGACGAACGTTTCAAGATCGACATTCAGCGTCGCAGTCTCGTCGACTGTTGCACCTTGATTATTGAGCGCGAAGCCGGCGGCCTCCAATTCCTGCGGGATGATGACGATGTCGTCGGCGAGGATGTCCCAACCTTGCTCTCCCCCTGGGTCGCCACCAAGTCGTAAGAGCTGCTCAAGGCGGCCCGGAAGCATATAGTCATCGGCGTCCAGGATGCAGAAGTAAGGAAGGCGCGAACGGGTGAGGGCCTGATTTCGTGCGGCTGCCGGGCCTTCGTTGTGGGCCAGGCGCATGACGATCAGACGGCCGCTGCCGTCATCGGCCTCCATGGCGGCTTTCGCAGTGGAATCGCTCGAGGCATCATCGATAACGATCACTTCCCCGACACCGGTCTGGCCCAATGCAGAGGAGACTGCGCGCGCGATTGTCTGGCGCGCGTTCATGGCTGCGATGACGACACAGATCTGTTCAGGCTTCGCCGTCATCGTTTCGTTGGCTTCCGTTGGTTTACGTTTCGCAGGTGTGCAGATTGGAGGATCGTCACAGAGTATTCAGTCCTCGCCCCACACTGGGATCGAATTGCGATCAGGTCCTCGAATAGATAGGCCTGACAGCAGGTTGTGAACAGCGGCAAGTCCCTGCAGCGTTAACCCAGTGCCCGCCCTTTTTGCCACTCAATCAACCGGGCGGCCGGGCCACTCCGTCAGCAGGCGGGTGGGCCCAATTTGAATACGCCACAACGGCCTTTTTGATGAATTCCGCCAGCGTTGCACGTTTCCCCGGGAAGGCTGCCAGAGCGGACGCATAGACCACGTAGCTCAAGGCTGCGGCTGCGAGGCAAACGAGGATTCCGGCTTCGCCGACGGCCAACTTCAACGGGACGATGGCGGCGGCCGCAATGGCGATTGCTGCCAGATGCGGTCCGATGAGCGCGCATAAGTGCCCGAAGCGGACCGGACCGGCCCGGCCCGCCATCCAGATCGTGAATGGGCCTTTCAGGGCCAAATCGCCTACCGCGTACGCGAATGCCACGCCGAGAGCGCCCCACTGCAGGCCGGTGATGATGGCTGTGATCGTTATCGCCGAGCCGACCGCTCCGACCGTCAGATAATGCAGCCCGCGTCCCTGGCTCAAGAACAACCAGCCGAGTGAACTCGTCACAACCTGCAACAGGGCTGCTGCCCCCAGGCATTGGAATATTGGGGCGGCACCGAGCCAGGCGGGGCCAAAGAGTATGCGGAAAGCGTCTTCGGCAAACACTGTCAGCACGAGGATGCCCGGCTGCGTAATTGCCATCAGCGCGGTGGCCGCTCGCTCGTACATCTGACGGTAGACTGGCTCGTTTGACTGGTTGCGCGAAAGGTAAGGCAGCATGACGCGGCCCAGCGGATGAGTGACCTGCTCGAGTGGAAGCAACAGCAGTTTGTAGGCGCGATCATACAGGCCGAGTTCGGACGCACCGTGAAAGCGGCCGATGAGGACGTTATCAAGGTTGCGGGCAAAGAAGTTCAGGATGTTGAAGCCCGAGACGGAAGAGCCGAAACCCAGAAGATCCATATGCGAGCGTTCGAACCTGGGAAGCCGGGGGCGGAACCCGCTTGCGAGCCATGTCGCCGTGCAGCCAACCGCCGATGTGGCGGCCATGCCTGCAAACAGCGCCCAGTATGTCTGCCAGACGTAGGCACAGGTTACAGCGACGATGAACCCGGCGGTGGCGGCTGCCGTCTCGATGACCGCGAGTTGTTTGAACTGCATACGGCGCGACAACAGCGCGTGCGGCTGGCTTTGCAGCGACCAGATAAAGGCCAGCATGGCGAACGCACAAACCAATGCAGTTATGCGGGGGTCGGAGTAAAAATCAGCCACGACCGGGGATAGGCTCCACAAGACCATGGCGAGTGCCGCACTTACGCCCGCACCAATCCAGAACAGGCCGGACACCTGTGCGCCAGTGATCTTTTCGCGTTGAATGGTCGCCTGATTGAGTCCGAGGTCCTGGATCAACGAGGATAGCGCCACGACCGGCCAGACCATGGCCACGAGGCCGAAATCCTGCGGCGTGAGAAGTCGAGCCAGGATGATACCGGAAAAGAACGTGAGGAACGCGCGATAGCCCTGGCTGAGCCCGGTATACATCACCGAGCTTGCTGCCCCCGGTGCTTGTCGCCGGGCGGCGTCCGGCCCATCGCGGCGGGCATACAGCTCGTCGATGTCGTCGGTCGGCTCAGTGGATGAGGGCGCTTTGGGATCGCTCACGAGGCGAAAACTTCCTGCCAATGAATGACTTTGATCCGTTGCTGCCGCGTTGCCTCGTCGTGGCTATACGCCCAATCCGGCACGCGGCGCCCCAATTCAAAACACCGCGATACGGCCTCGATCGGTATCAGCACACCTCAGCAAGGTGCACGCCAAGTCCCGTGGCCGGCGTAACCCTGGTGGTTATGAGACGCCATCTGGCGCGCGACTTGCCTTGCAGGATTACTGAAGCGGCAACATGAACCAAAGCCGCGAATTTGAAGAGCCTTAACGAAGGGGTTGCGTACAGCACCGTTGGCTTCGCCCTCGTCTTTACTACCGCCAGCGTATTGGCGTGTTGGCCGGCGGGCACGGTGGTAAATGCTGTAGCGGCGTATGGCTTTCCGGCTCAAGGTTCCGGCGTAATTTAAAACGGCCGCCCGAAGCGGGTTTACCCGGAGCGTGGATAGGGTTCGCAAACACCACCAGGGGCGGGGTAACAGGGTTAAGATGACGTCGATTTCGGTAATCGTTCCGACCTACACGCGGGCCGAGCTTCTTAAAGAGGCGCTGGAGAGCCTCCTTGCCCAGACGCGGCCGGTCGATGAAATCATCGTGGTCGATGACGGGTCGAAGGATAGCACCTTTGAAGTCGTTCACTCGCTCAAGGGGCCCATTCAATACGTTCATCAGGGTAACGCCGGAAAGCCTCGGGCACTGAATAATGCCATGGCCTGCGCCAAGGGCGACGCCATCTGGATCTGCGATGACGACGACCTGTTGCTGCCGACGGCTTGCGAAACGCTCGCAGGCACGCTCGAAGCCAGCGGAGCCGATGTCGCTTTCGGCACCTTCGATCGGTTTAGCGACGACCCGCAGACTGGGACGCGTAGTTTCATCGGCCGGGGATATTGGCC